>JAJZGE010000336.1 GCA_021798675.1 Pseudomonadota bacterium
GCTGTTCGTCTACGCCCGCGCGCCGGACGGCCCGCCGATGCCGCTGGCGGTCGCCCGGCTGGCCGCCAGCCGGCTGCCGGCCACGGTCACCCTGAGCGACGCGATGGCGATGACGCCCGGGCGCGAGCTGTCTTCCGTGCCACGCGTGTTCGTGGGCGCGCGGATCAGCCGCAGCGGCCAGCCGATCGCCCAGCCGGGCGATCTGGAAGGCAACGCCGGGGTGGTGGCAGTGGATCGCAAGACCCCCGTCACGATCACCATCGACAAGGTGCATTGATGACCCAACCCGCGGACGCGCGCCGGTATCACGCGCTGCCCTCGCCGTTCCCGATGAAGCGCGGCGGCGTGCTGCACGGCGCACACGTGGCCTACGAAACCTGGGGCGAGCTGAGCGCCGCGCGCGACAACGCGGTGCTGGTGCTGACCGGCCTGTCGCCCAGCGCGCACATGGCCTCCAGCGCGCAGGACCCGACGCCTGGCTGGTGGGAGGCGATGGTCGGCCCGGGCAAGGCGATCGACACCGCGCGCTGGTTCGTGATCTGCGTGAACTCGCTCGGCAGCGACAAAGGCTCCACCTGCCCCGCCTCGATCGATCCGGCCACCGACGCGGCCTATCGGCTGAGCTTCCCCGAGCTGGCGCTGGAGGACGTGGCCAACGCCGCGCACGCCGCCGTCAGCGGGCTGGGCATCACCCGGCTGGCCTGCCTGATCGGCTGCTCGATGGGCGGCATGAGCGCGCTGGCCTACATGCTGCTGCATCCCGGCAGCGTGCGCGCGCACATCAGCGTCGACACCGCACCGCAGGCGCAGCCGTTCGCCATCGCGATCCGCTCGCTGCAGCGCGAGGCGATCCGGCTCGATCCCTGCTGGAAAGACGGCAACTACGATATTCATGCGGGCGAGGACGGCTGCTACCCCGACATCGGCATGAGCATTGCGCGCAAGCTGGGCGTCATCACGTATCGCTCCGCGATGGAGTGGAACGGCCGCTTCGCGCGCATCCGGCTCGATCCCGAACAGCGCGACGAGAACCCGTTCGGCCGCGAATTCCAGGTCGAGTCGTACCTGGAAGGCCACGCCCAGCGCTTCGTGCGCACGTTCGATCCGAACAGCTACCTGTACCTGTCGCGCGCCAGCGACTGGTTCGACATCGCCGAATACGGCCACGGCAGCGTGCTGGAAGGGCTCAGGCGCATCCAGATCGAACGGGCGATGGTGATCGGCGTCAGCACCGACATCCTGTTTCCGTTGCAGCAGCAGGAGCAGATCGCCGAGGGCCTGCAGGCCGCAGGCGCCGACGTGGAGTTCGTGGCGCTGGATTCGCCGCAGGGCCACGACGCCTTTCTGGTCGACATCGACAACTACAGCCGGGCCATCGGCGGCTTCCTGGCACGGCTGCCTGCCGGCTGACCGCAGCGCTGTTAAGATGCAACGCATCCCGCACTTGCCGAGGCCCGCATGCTCACCCTGGATTTCCCCGGCAGCCGACTGCTGATCGATGCGATCGACAACGCCGTGGCCAAGCCCACCACCCATGAGCTCACCGACAGCCTGCGCGGCAGCCTGTGCCGGCTGATCCGCGGCCAGCAGGTGCAGCTGCCCGAGTGCGTGTTCGAGCCCTGCGCCGAGCATTACGCGCGACGCGAGCTTTACCGAAGCGAGGCACACGGCTACTGCGTGGTGGCGATGACCTGGGGCCCGGGCCAGGGCACGCTGATCCACGACCACGACGGCATGTGGTGCGTCGAGGGCGTCTGGAACGGCGCGCTGGAAATCGTGCAATACGAGCTGCTGGAGCACGACGCGCAGCGCTACCGCTTCCAGCCGGTCGGCTCGATCCAGGCCGGCGCCGGCTCGGCCGGCAGCCTGATTCCGCCGCACGAGTACCACAGTATCCGCAACCCCAGCGAGCAGGGTGTCACCGTGAGCCTGCACATCTACTCCGGCCAGATGAACCGCTGCGCGGTGTTCCAGCCGCTACCGGAAGACTGCTGGTATCAGCGCAACGTGCGCCAACTCGCGCTCGACCGCGTGCACTGAAACCGGCATAATCCGCGCGTCGTGAGCCGGTGTGGCGGAATGGTAGACGCGGCGGACTCAAAATCCGCTTGTGGTGACACAGTGGAGGTTCGAGTCCTCTCACCGGTACCAACGCCTTGCGGGGTTTTCAGGGGCAGGACTTTGGTCCGCAATTCTGGAATCGGTCTGCAATTCTGGAAAAACGAGCCCGCCTTGCGCGGGCTTTTTCATGCCTGCGGGTTGGCGGTGGATGGCCCGCCTGTTGACCGGTCTTCGCCAACCCCGTCGCGACTTGACCGGCGTCGTCAGCCAGCTGACCTTCCCACGGAAGGACGCCTGTCGACCCCTATGCGCAGGTCGCAACTAGGCGGAGTGGCTATGAGGGGGCGGTCGATCACCAAGTGCGACGCGGTATTCGGCATCGGCCCTTGCCATCGTGACCTGGGCATAGTTTACGCAGCCCCATTGTCGATTTCCGGTCATCAGCTTCGTCGTCAGTGCATACCCACCCCAAGGATCTCCCATGAAATACCTCGGCCTGGCCTACTTCACCCCCGAAAAATTCGCCTCGATGGCGCCAGACGACGTCAAGGAATTGGTGAGCCAATGCCCGGCATTGGACGAGACGATGCGCGCTACCGGCAAGGTTCTGGTTTCCGCGTCGCTTGGCGATCTGGACAGCTGGAGGACGCTTCGCCCGCGCAGCGGCAAGACGCACGTCAGCGATGGGCCTTACACCGAGTCAAAGGAAGTGGTCGGCGGCCTGTTCATCATCGAGGCGGAGAGCCGTGACGAGGCGCTGCGCATCGCATCCATGCACCCGGCCGCCACGCTGGGCGAAGAAGGCGGATGGGCCGTCGAGCTTATCCCCATGGATTTCTACCTGGCCCGATGATGGCTTGGGCGCCTGCCTCAAGAATGCTTTGGCGCTCCTTTCTCCACAACGGCTTCGTCAGTCATCGTGGTGATGCCCGCTGGCCGATCACACCCCTGCATCCTCGATGGCGCCCCGGCAAGCCGTCATTGGGCGACACGAGGTGGCCACTGGCGACGGTTGGCATGCTCGACCACGGCACCCGGTGGCAGCCAGCGCGGAGCTTCCACTGTGCTGATCCAGCCGCTGCCCGGGACTATTTCGCCATCGTGTTGCGCCCGCTGCGGGCGGCGCGGGTGGCGCCCATGCGGCGCAGCGTGGTCTTGTCGTTCTCGTCGATCTCCGGCTGCAGGTCGATGTCCGGTGGCGGGTTCGGGTACACCTTGCGCTCGCCGATGCGCTTGATCCACTTGCTGCAGAAGCGGTTGTACACCGCCCACGGCAGGCCGTCCGATTCGACCAGCGCGCGTTCGGCGCGCAGCGCGATCTGATGCGCGTCGCGGTACTGGAAATGCAGCACGTGCTCGAACAGCATCTCGACCACTTCGTGCATCACGATGAAACGGTCGATCGCGAACAGCTTGCCGCGATGCTCCAGCTGCGGCGGCAGCTGATGGTCGATGTAGATCGTGTCGCCACGCTTGTTGCAGGAGCCGACGTAGGGCACGTCGTAATCGCGCACCACCGTCACCGACTTCATCATCGCGGCGGCGGCTTCGTCGAGGATGTGGCTGTTGACCAGCCATTCACCCGGTTGCGGTCGGTGTCCCCAGCTCATGCGGCAATCCTCGGCAGGCGCGCGGCGCGCGGTGGGCGCAGTCTAGTCCCGGCGCCCGGCCCACGTGACGTGGGGGCTACAGCTCGCGCACCACGCGGAAGCCGACGCGGCCGCTGCGCAC
>JAJZGE010000337.1 GCA_021798675.1 Pseudomonadota bacterium
CGGTGCGATGCCCACCACGGTGCGCTTCGGCCACGCCAGCTTCCACGTGATCGACCGCGATGGCCGCAAGGCGCTGCGGGTGAAGGACAACGACGCGGCCACGCGCAGGAATTTCGCCGGCATCGACTGTTTTCCGATCGACCCGGCATGGCGCATCGTGGCCGAGTGGGTACCGTTCACGCCGCCGCACACGCTGCAGATCGGCACGGCGATCGGCACTGTCGATGCCGTCGAGGTGCCGGGCAAGGCGGTGTTCCAGCGCGACGGCCACACCCATGAACTGCTGCCGTACCAGGAAGAGCCGGGCGGCCAGCTGTTCTTCGTGATCGCCGACCACACCTCGGGTCAGCAGACTTACGGCGCCGCGCGCTTCCTCTACGCAGCGCTGCCGGAAGGCGGCGTGCAGCACCCGGGCAGGCTGGTGCTGGATTTCAACCGGGCCTACAACCCGCCGTGCGCGTTCACCGCGTTTGCCACCTGTCCGCTGCCGCCGCCGGAAAACCGGCTGAACCTGCCGGTGACCGCCGGCGAACTGACCTATCGCGGCGGCCACGACTGAGCGCCGCCGCGCGACGGACCCACGCCGACGGCTCGCTCAGCGCCCGCTGAAGCTGGGCTTGCGCTTCTGCAGGAAGGCCGTGGTGCCCTCGCGCATGTCCTCGCTGGCGAACGCCAGGGCAAATGCCTGCGTCTCGAAGGCCAGCCCCTGATTGATCGGGCATTCGCCGCCCAGCAGCACCGCGTCGAGAATGCCGGCGGCGGCCAGCGGCGCCGCAGCGGCGAGCTGCTCGGCCAGCGCATTGACCACCTCGTCCAGCGCCTCGGGCGCGACCACGCGGTTGACGATACCCAGCTCGAACGCGCGCTGCGCGCTGATCGGTGCGCCGGTCAGGCACAGCTCGAGCGCGGCGCCGCGACCGGCCAGCCGCAGCAGGCGTTGGGTGCCGCCGAAGCCGGGGATCAGGCCGAGGTTGATTTCCGGCTGGCCGAACTTCGCCTTCTCGCTGGCCACACGCAGGTGGCAGGCCATCGCCAGCTCCATGCCGCCGCCCAGCGCGAAACCCTGGATGCGCGCGATCACCGGCTTGCCGAGCCGCTCGATCGAGCCCATCAGCTGCTGCCCCGCGCGCGAGAACGCCTGCGCCTGCACCGGCGTGTAGGTGTGCATCTCGGCGATGTCGGCGCCGGCGACGAACGCCTTGTCACCGGCGCCGGCCAGCACCACCGCGCGCGTGGCGTCGTCCTGCGCCGCCTGCGCAAACGCCAGGATCAGCTCGTTGAGGGTGTCGCGGTTGAGCGCATTGAGCCTGTCGGAGCGGTTGACGGTGATCGTGCGCACGGCGCCGTGATGGGTGATTTCCAGGTTGCGATAGGCCATGCGCCGCTCCGGTTCGGACAAGGCCGCGATGGTAGCAGCGGGAACCTTTGCGCCGGCCCGGTTTCTCAGCCATGCCCGCCCCGGGCGGGTCCACCCCCACTGCACGAACGCTGCGAAGCGCTTAGGATGGCCCGTCCGGATTGGCAGCCGTCAACGAGAAAAGCCCGATGGAGAAAGGCATGACACATCTGCGCCGCCTGTTGCTTGGCACGCTGCTGCTGGGCGGTGCGGTGCACGCGCAGGGGCGTGCGCCGGCCGGCGCCAGTGCGCCGCCGCAGCTCGACAAGGCCAAGCTGTCCTACGCGATCGGCTACCAGATTGGCAGCCAGTTCGCCGACGGCAAGCCGGCGGTGGACATCGCCACCCTGCAGCAGGCGATCCGCGACGCCTACGCCAAGCGGCATCCGAGCGTATCGATGCAGGACATGCACCGTCAGCTGGAGATACTCGATCAGCAGATGCATGCCAGCGCGCTGGCCGAATTCAAGCAGATTGCCGCCGACAACGCGCGCAAGAGCGCCGCGTTCATGGCGCACAACCGCACGCAGCCCGGCGTGGTGCAGTTGCCCTCGGGCATCCAGTATTCGGTGATCACCAAGGGCACCGGTACGGTCCACCCCGGCGTCACCAGCACGGTGGTGGTGAACTACCGTGGCATGCTCATCGACGGCACCGAATTCGACAGTACCTGGGCCCACGGCGCGCCGGTGCGCTTCACCGTGAACAAGGTGATCCGCGGCTGGCAGGACGTGATTCCGCGCATGCATGTGGGCGATCGCTGGAAGGTGGTGATTCCTCCGCAGCTCGCTTACGGCGAGGTGGGGGCGCTGCCGCGCATCGGTCCCAACGAGGCGCTGGTGTTCGAGATCGAGCTGCTGAAGATCGACCCGCCCAACAGCCGTCCCTGAAGGTGCCGGTGGTAGCATCACCGGCCATGTCGACCGAGCCACGTATCTTTCCGTCAGCCCCCTCGTCACCCTGCATCGGCATCTGTCGGCTGGATCGCCGCGGCTATTGCATCGGCTGCCTGCGTACCAGCGACGAAATCGCCCGCTGGGGCGGAATGGGCGAGACCGAGCGGCAGTGGGTGATGCGCGAGATCCTGCCCGCGCGTCAAACCCCGTGATTGACGAACTGCTGCCGGCCCTGCGACCCCTGTCGGCACCGCCCTTGGCACCCGGCTGGAACCACGCCGACATGACGGCGCTGCTCGGCCATACCGAACGCCAGCCGGCCGCGGTGCTGGTCGGCTGGCGCGAGGGCGTGCAGCCACGGTTGATCCTCACTGTGCGCACTGACCAGCTGCCGTCGCACGCCGGCCAGGTGGCCTTCCCGGGCGGCCGCAGCGACCCTGCCGACGGCGGCGATGCGGTGACCACGGCACTGCGCGAGAGCGAGGAGGAGATCGGCCTCGAGCGCGCGCTGGTGACGCCGCTGGGTTTTCTCGACTGCTTCGAGACGATCAGCGGCTACTGCATCACCCCGGTGGTGGCGCGCGTTGCCGCCGAGGCGCGCCTGTATCCTGCGCCGCAGGAAGTGGCCGAGGTGTTCGAGGTGCCGCTGGCGTTTTTTCTGGAGCCGGCCAATCTGCGCCGCTACACCATGGAGTTCCGTGGTCAGCGCCGGCCGATGGTGGAATTCGTGCACAGCGGTCACCGCATCTGGGGTGCCACCGCCGCGATGCTGTTCAATCTGCTGCAGAGGATGGGTCGCACATGAGCCTGAAGACCACGTTGATCGACGCCCAGGCGCTCGCCGCGCTGCCGGCTGGCGAGGTGCTGATCGTCGATTGCCGCTTCGATCTGGCCGATCCGGGCAAGGGGCGATGCGAGTTTCTGGACGGCCATATCCCCGGCGCCGTCTACGCCAGCCTGGACGACGACCTGTCCGACCTCGGCCGCCAGGCTGAGGGGCTGGGGCGGCATCCGCTGCCGCGGGAGTCGGCCTTCAGTGCGCTGCTGTCGCGCTGGGGTTGGCGATCAGGGCTGCAGGTGGTCAGCTACGACGCCGGCAGCGGCGCGCTGGCCGCCGCGCGGCTGTGGTGGCTGCTGCGGCTGGCGGACGTGCGCGAGGCGGCAGTGCTGGACGGCGGTTATGCCGCGTGGCGGGCGGCGGCGTTGCCGATCGAATCCGGCGAAGCCGCGGTGCGACCGCCCGGCGTGGTGTCGCTGCGCTACGACGCCAGCCAGCTGTTGCTCGATCACGTCGCCGTGGCCGATGGCAAGGCTGGCCAGCTGCTGGACGCGCGCGCCGCGCCGCGCTATCGCGGCGAAGTGGAGCCGCTGGATCGCATCGGCGGCCACGTGCCCGGCGCGCTGAACCGGCCGTTCGCCGACAATCTCGGCGCCGACGGCCGCTTCAAGCCGGCCGCCCAACTGCGTGACGAATTCACCGCGCTGCTGGGCACCACCGCG
>JAJZGE010000338.1 GCA_021798675.1 Pseudomonadota bacterium
GATATCGCCGGCCCATGCCTGGCGCCAGGCGGCAGCGTGGTGGCGATCGGTGCGTTCGACGGCCTGCATCGCGGGCACCAGGCCCTGCTGGCCGAGGTGCGCCTGCGTGCGGCGGCACTGGGTTGCGCGCCGGCCGTGGTGAGCTTCGAACCGTTGCCGCGGGCGTACTTCTCGAAACAGCCGCTGCCGCGCCTGTCCAGCATGCGCGAGAAGCTGCAGGGCTTTGCCGCCGCCGGCATGGCGCATGCGCTGCTGTTGCGCTTCAACGACGCGCTCACCGCGATGTCCGCCGAGGACTTCGTGCGCCGTGCGCTGGTGCAGCGGCTGGCAGTGCGCGAGGTGTGGGTGGGCGGCGACTTCCGCTTCGGCCACGGCCGCGCCGGCGACGTCGCATTGCTGGAGCGGATGGGCGTTGGGCTGGGTTTCGCAGCGCATGCCATGCCGCCGGTGCTGCTGGAGGGCGAGCGCGTCTCGGCCAGCCGCGTGCGACAGCTGCTTGGCGCAGGCGATTTCGCCGGCGCCGCCGCGCTGCTCGGCCGCCCGTTCGTGATCGAGGGCAAGGTGGAATACGGCAACCAGCTCGGCCGCACGCTGGGCTTCCCCACCGCCAACGTGCACCTGCGCGAACGGGTCAGCCCGGTGCACGGCATCTTCGCGGTGCGCGTCGGCCTGGGCGAGGGCGAGTGCAGCTGGCCGGGCGTGGCCAGCCTGGGCGTGCGGCCCACGGTGAACCAGGTCAGCCAGCCGCTGCTGGAAACCCACCTGTTCGATTTCGAGGGCGATCTCTACGGCCGGCGCATGGCGGTGGAGTTCGTCGCCAAGCTGCGCGACGAGCAGAAATTCCACGACCTGGATGCACTGAAGGCGCAGATGGATCATGATGCGCGCTCGGCCCGGGAGATCCTGGGCATGAATCCGGTACTGGCCCGCGCATGACGATCCGCGACAAGTCCAATCCGAACGGCATCCGCCGCGGGCGCGCCAGCGCCGTCGCGGCGATCATTATTATTTGAAGGCATCCGCCCGCAGCGCGAGCGCCTGCCGCCGCGCGCGGCGGGCAGTCAAACCGCTGCGCTTCGGGCCTTGCCGGGCCTTGGGGCGAAACCACCGAGGCACCCGATGAGCACCGACTACAAAAGCACCATCAACCTGCCGCAGACGGACTTCCCGATGCGCGGCGACCTGCCCAAGCGCGAGCCGGGCTGGCTGGCCGCATGGGAGCTGGCGGGCCGCTATGCGCAGATCCAGGCCCACACCGCCGGCCGCGACAAGGTCTTCGTGCTGCACGACGGTCCGCCCTATGCGAACGGCGCGATCCACATCGGCCACGCGGTCAACAAGATCCTCAAGGACATGGTGGTGCGTTCGAAGCTGCTCGCCGGCCACCGTGCGCCCTACGTGCCGGGCTGGGACTGCCACGGCCTGCCGATCGAGATCGCGGTGGAGAAGCAGCACGGCAAGCCGGGCGAGAAGCTCGACGCGCGCGCGTTCCGCCAGAAGTGCCGCGAATACGCCGCCGAGCAGATCGACACCCAGCGCGCCGGCTTCAAGCGCCTGGGCGTGCTGGGCGACTGGGAAAATCCCTATCGCACGATGGACTTCAAGTACGAGGCCGACATGGTGCGCGCGCTGTCGCGCATTGTCGCCAATGGTCACGTGGTGCGCGGCGCCAAGCCGGTGTACTGGTGCTTCGACTGCGGCTCGGCACTGGCCGAGGCGGAGATCGAGTACGGCGACAAGGTCTCGCCGGCGGTGGATGTGGCCTACGACGCGGTTGAGCCCGCGGCGCTGGCCGCGAAGTTCGGCGTGGATGCGGGCGACGCCGTCGTCGCCGTGCCGATCTGGACCACCACGCCGTGGACGCTGCCGGAAAGCCAGGCGGTGTCGCTGGGCGCGGAACTGGAATACGCCCTGGTCGAAGGCTCGGCGCGCGACGGCAGGCGGGTGCTGCTGGTGATCGCCGCCGCGCTGGTGGAAAAGGCACTGGCGCGCTACGGCGTGGAGTCGCCGAAAGTGCTTGGCCATGCCGCCGGTGCGGCGTTGAATGGCGTGCAGCTGCGCCATCCGTTCTACGCGCGTGTGGTGCCGGTGATCCTCGGCGAGCACGTCAGCGCCGAGGACGGTACTGGCGCGGTGCACACCTCGCCCGACCACGGCGTGGAAGACTTCGTGGTCGGCCGCGAGAACGGCATCGGCCTGCTCAACTACATCGGCGCACGCGGCACCTACCGCGACGACACGCCCAAGGCGGGCGAGCTCGATCTCGCCGGCATGCACGTTTGGAAGGCCAACGACGCCATCGTCGAACTGCTGCGCGAGCGCGGCGTGCTGCTGGCCTACGCGAAGATCGAACACAGCTACCCCAACTGCTGGCGCCACAAGACGCCGGTGATTTTCCGCGCCACGCCGCAGTGGTTCATCGGCATGGAGCAGGCCGGCCTGCGCGCCACCGCGCTGAAGTCGATCAAGGACGTGCGCTGGGTGCCGGGCTGGGGCGAGGAGCGCATCGCCGGCATGGTGGCCGGGCGGCCGGACTGGTGCATCAGCCGCCAGCGCACCTGGGGCGTGCCGATCGCGCTGTTCGTGCACAAGGCCACCCAGGAGCCGCATCCCGATTCCGTGGCGCTGATGGAGCAGGTGGCCAAACGCATGGAGCAGGGCGGCATCGACGCGTGGTACGACCTCGATCCCGCTGAGCTGCTGGGCGACCAGGCCAAGGACTACGACAAGGTCACCGACGTCCTCGACGTGTGGTTCGACTCCGGCGTCACCCACTTCGGTGTGATCGGCCAGCGCCCCGAACTGCAGCAGGGCGACGCGCACGCATACAAGGTGATGTACCTCGAAGGCTCCGACCAGCACCGCGGCTGGTTCCAGTCCTCGCTGCTCACCTCGGCGGCGATCCACGGCCGCGCGCCCTACGACGACGTGCTGACCCACGGCTTCACCGTGGACGCCTCCGGCCGCAAGATGTCGAAGTCGCTGGGCAACGTGGTGGCGCCGCAGAAGGTGATGGACACGCTGGGCGCCGACGTGCTGCGCCTGTGGGTGGCCTCGGCCGACTACCGCAACGAGATGAGCGTCTCCGACGAAATCCTCAAGCGCGTGTCGGACGGCTACCGCCGCCTGCGCAACACCGCGCGCTTCCTGCTCGGCAACCTCGACGGCTTCGATCCGGCCAGGCACCTGGTGAAGGTGGAAGACAGCCTGCTGCTCGACCAGTGGGCGGTGCAGCAGGCGTATGACGTGCAGCAGGCGGTGGTCGCCGCCTACGAGCGCTACGACTTCCCCGAGGTGGTGGCGCGCGTGCAGAACTTCTGCACCAACGAGATGGGCGCGTTGTACCTGGACATCACCAAGGACCGCCTCTACACCATGCCCACCGACAGCCACGGCCGGCGCAGCGCGCAGAGCGCGATGTACCGCATCGCCGAGGCGCTGGTGCGCTGGCTGGCGCCGATCCTGGCCTTCACCGCCGAGGAAATCTGGCAGGCGCTGCCGGGCCAGCGCGGCGAGAGCGTGCTGTTCGAGACCTGGTACGACGACCTGGTCGCCACGCAGGCGTCGCCCGAGCAGCGGCGCTGGTGGTCCGACCTGCTGGCGATCCGCGAGAGCGCCGCGCGCGTGCTCGAAGGCATGCGCAAGGCCGAGCAGATCGGCGCGGCGCTGGAGGCGAAGCTGGCGATCCACGCCGACGAAGCCACGGTGGCGCGCTACGCGAAGGCGTCGGAGGAGCTGCGTTTCTTCTTCATCACCTCCGACGTGCGCCTGGACAAGGCCGG
>JAJZGE010000339.1 GCA_021798675.1 Pseudomonadota bacterium
CCACTGAGGCCGCGATGGGTGAACAGCAGGCCCGCGCGGAACGCGCGCTTGCCCACGCGTGCCTCCGCCAGCGGCAGTGCCACGCCGGCAAGGTCGGCGTAATGCTCCTGGTGCTTGCCGCTCAGGGTCAGCGGCACCAGTGCGGCGCGCACGGGCAGCACCGCGTGGCCGAACTGGCGTGCCAGCTCGTAGCCGAAACCGGTGGCGCCCATGCTGGGAATCGACAGGCCGCCGGTCGCCACCACCAGCGACTCGGTATGCACTTCGCCGCGCGCGGTGAGCACGGCGAAATCTTCGCCCGTCTGGCGCACGCGTTCGACGCTGCAACTCGTTTCGATACGCACGCCGGCCGCGGCGCACTCGTCCAGCAGCAGGCGCACGATCTGCTTGGAGGAGTCATCGCAGAACAGCTGTCCCAGCTCCTTCTCGTGGTAGGCGATGCCGTGCTTCTCCACCAGCGCAATGAAATCCGCCGGCGTGTAGCGCGCCAGCGCGGACTTGGCGAAGTGCGGGTTGGCGCTGAGGTAATTGGCCGGCGACGCGCCGGTATTGGTGAAATTGCAGCGCCCGCCGCCGGACATCAGGATCTTCTTGCCGACACGGTTGGCATGGTCCACCACCAGCACGCGGCGGCCACGTCGCCCCGCGGCGATCGCGCACATCAGGCCGGCGGCGCCGGCGCCAACGATCAGTACGTCCGTTCTCAAGATCCCACCACTGCCGGCACCCCGCCAAAGGCGTCATTCCGGCGAAGGCCGGAATCCAGCGACTCGTGTACATACAAAGACACTGGATCCCGGCTTTCGCCGGGATGACGAGCATAAAAGCGCGCATTATCGCCCAGTCGCATCGCTTACACTTCCCGCTTCATTCCACCTGCGAGCCTTGGCCATGCCTTCCTTCGACGTGATTTCCGAAGTCGACAAGCACGAACTCACCAACGCCGTGGACCAGGCGAATCGCGAGCTGGCAAACCGCTTCGACTTCAAGGGCTCGGACGCGAAGTTCGCACTGGAGAAATCCGAGATCCTGCTCACCGCGCCCAGCGACTTCCAGCTGCAGCAGATGCTGGACATCCTGCGCGGCCGGCTAGTCACGCGGAAGATCGACATCCGCGCGCTGGACATCGGCGAGGTGGAAACCAACCTGGCCGGTGCACGGCAGAAGATCACCGTGAAGCAGGGCATCGAGCAGCCGGTGGCGAAGAAGCTGGTGGCCGCGCTGAAGGAGGCCAAGCTCAAGGTCGAGGCGCAGATCAACGGCGACAAGCTGCGCGTCACCGGCAAGAAGCGCGACGACCTGCAGGACGCGATGGCGGTGCTGCGCAAGGCCGACGTGGAGCTGCCGCTGCAGTTCGACAACCTGCGCGACTGACGCGCCGGCTCAGCCGCCCAGGCTGCCCACCACGCTCACGCTGATCGCCAGGATGAACACGTTGAAGAAGAACGCCACCACGCTGTGCAGCAGCGTGAGCCGGCGCATCGGGCGGCTGCGCACGGAGACGTCCGAGACCTGGAAGCACATGCCGATCACGAACGAGTAGTACACGAAGTCCCAGTAGTCCGGCTTGGGCGTGGAGGGAAAATCCAGCCCGCCCTGCAGGTGGCCGTCATCACCGTAGTAGCAATGCGCATAATGCAGCGCAAAGGTGGTGTTCATGAACATCCACGACAGCACCACGCTGAGCGCAGCCACGCCCACCGCCCAGGCGCCACCGGCCCTGGCCCCATGCAATTCGGTGGTCAACGCCACCAGCACCACCAGCGAGACGATCACCGCCAGCGTCAGCGTGGCGCGACGGCCGGTGTCCTGCAGCTTCGCGTGGCGCCCGATGTGCTCGCAGCCGGAGCGCGAGAACATGCGCGCCAGGCTGGCAAGGTAAAGCAGCGCGCCGAGATCGAAGCCCAGCAGCACCGCCGACGCCAGGCGCAGACCGGCCAGCGCCAGCAATATCGTGGCCAGCACGAACACTGCCGTGCAGGTGCTCAGGCGCGGGCGCGTGCGGATGAAGTGCAGCAGCCGGAACCGGCGCGGCTTCGACGTGGCGACGTTCATGCGCGCAACTCCGCGTACTGGTGATGCATGGCTACCTCCGTGGGCGATGCCGCCAAGGATACCGCCCCGCGGCCGGCTCAAAGCGTCCGTGCGGATTGGGCACTCAGGCGGCCAGTTCGTCCTTTGCCACTTCCCGGCGGCGGCGCACGGCCGCAGCCAGCCGCTCCAGCACGCGCACCGAATCGTCCCAGCCGAGGCAGCCGTCGGTGATGCTCTGGCCGTAGGCCAGTGGATGGCCTTCGACCAGGTCCTGGCGCCCCGCGACCAGATGGCTTTCCACCATCGCGCCCACGATGCGTCGTTCGCCCGCCTCGAGCTGCGCGGCGATATCGGCGATCACCCGTGGCTGGTTTTCCGGCTGCTTGCCGCTGTTGGCGTGGCTGGCGTCGATCATCACCCGTGCCGGCAGGCCGGCCCTGGCGATGGCGCCGCACGCCGCCTCCACACTGGCCGCGTCGTAGTTCGGCACGGCGCCTCCGCGCAGGATCACATGGCAGTCGCGGTTGCCGCTGGTGGCGGCAATGGCGGCCTGCCCCTGCTTGGTCACCGCGAGGAAGTGGTGCGGATGCGCGGCTGCCTGCACCGCGTCCAGCGCGATCTTGACGTTGCCGTCGGTGCCGTTCTTGAAGCCCACCGGGCACGACAGGCCCGAGGCCAGCTCGCGGTGCACCTGGCTTTCGGTGGTGCGTGCGCCGATGGCGCCCCAGGCCACCAGGTCGGCGAGGTATTGCGGCGAGATGATGTCGAGGAATTCGCTGCCCGCCGGCACGCCCAGCGCGTTGATGTCGCACAGCAGCCGGCGCGCGACGCGCAGGCCCTTGTTGATGCGGAAGCTGCCGTCGAGGTCGGGATCGTTGATCAGGCCTTTCCAGCCCACCGTGGTGCGCGGCTTCTCGAAATAGACGCGCATCACGATTTCCAGCTCGCCGCCGAGTCGCCGGCGCTGTTCCACCAATCGCTGCGCGTAGTCCAGCGCGGCGCGCGGATCGTGGATCGAACACGGGCCGATCACCACCGCGAGGCGGTCGTCCGCGCCGCCGAGGATGCGATGCAGCGCGGTGCGCGCGTGGCCCACCGTATCCAGCACGGCATCCGTCGCGGGGCACTCGTCCATCACCTCGACGGGCGTGGCGAGCGGTTGGATGCTGCGGATACGCAGGTCGTCGGTGGAAACGTGGGACATGGCGGCTCTCCTCTTGAAGGGGGCGGCCATGAAAAAAGCCGCCTCGCTGTTGCTGGCGGCTTTCGGGATGGGGTTTCAGTGTTTCGTCAGGACGATCGCACCCATGCCTCCGCCAGCGGCTTCGGATAGCCATAAAACCAAAAATACTGGCGGGCGGTGGCAAGGATCATGGCGTCCATCAATAGCACTTCGTTTCGCGCTCGGCAAATAACCGCTCGATCTATCTCATGTCGGGCTGCCGCGGTAATGCGGCGCCACCTCTACCCGGTTGCGGCCACCGTGCTTGGCGACGTACAGCGCCTTGTCGGCGCGCCGCAGCGTGGTGGACATGTCGCGCTCGTAGGGCTCGGCCTCGGCCACCCCCACCGACACGGTCAACGGCAACTCGTAGCCGTCGATCAGCACCGGCTCGGACGCCACCGCCGCACGGATGCGTTCGGCCAGCGCCTGGCCGGCGCCCCAGTGCAGGTCCGGCGCCAGCACGATGAACTCCTCGCCGCCCAGCCGGCCGACCATGTCGCTGCCGCGCAGCACGTCGCG
>JAJZGE010000340.1 GCA_021798675.1 Pseudomonadota bacterium
GGCGGCACCGCCGGCCTCATAGCTGCGTGCAATCGCGGCCGGATCGAATACCGCACGGATCACGCCCTTGCTCGGGCTGGCCTTCTTCACTTCGGCGATCACCGCCGGCAGGCCGGCGGCGATCTTCGCCTCGATCGCCGCCGCGAAGCCGCGGGTATCGGGCAGCCCGGCGATGCGCGCCGACAGCTCGGCCTGCGGCAGCTGCACGCGGCGTTCGGCAATCTCCTCCGCCTTGCGGGCAAGAATGCGATTGAGGATGTCGGTCATGCCATCTCGCTCGTTGGGTTAACCGCGCACCGAAGTGGGCGAATGCTCTGGATGATCACGCAAAAAAGCATTCGCGCACAGGGTGCGCTCCTGCTACTGGGAGGCAAGCCGCTGCGTTGCCGCCACGAAGGCCTGCATTTTCGCATGTGCGGCACCGCTGGCAATCGTCGCGCGCGCCAACTCGATGCCGTCGTCGATGGCATCCACCACATTGGCCGCGTACAGCGCGGCGCCGGCATTCAGGCAGACGATGTCGTGCGGTACGCCACGCTGGCCGCGCAGCGCCTCCAGCAGCATCGCCTTCGACTCCTCGGCATTCTCCACCTTGAGGTTGCGGCTGGAGGCCATCGCCAGGCCGTACTGCTCGGGCTCGATCTCGTACTCATGCACCTCGCCGTGGCGCAGCTCGCCTACCAGCGTCGCCGCGCCCAGCGAGATCTCGTCCATGCCGTCGCGCCCCCACACCACCAGCGCGTGGCGCGCGCCCAGCGCCTGCAGCACGCGCACCTGGATGCCGACCAGATCCGGATGGAACACGCCCATCAGGATGTTCGGCGCATCAGCCGGGTTGGTCAGCGGACCGAGGATGTTGAACAGCGTGCGCACGCCCATCTCCTTGCGCACCGGCGCCACCACCTTCATCGCCGGGTGGTGGTTCGGCGCAAACATGAAGCCGATATCGGTCTCGGCCATGCATTGCGCCACCTGCGCCGGCATGAGGTCGATCGAGGCACCGAGCGCCTCCAGCACGTCCGCGCTGCCGGATTTGGACGACACGCTGCGGCCGCCATGCTTGGCCACGCGCGCACCGCCCGCTGCCGCCACGAACATCGACGCCGTGGAGATGTTGAAGCTCGACGCGCCGTCGCCGCCGGTGCCGACGATATCCAGCAGATGCTCGTGGTCTGCCGCCGCATCGACCAGCGGCACCTTCGCCGCCAGCTCGCGCATCACGCGCGCCGCGCCGGTGATCTCGCCGATGGTTTCCTTCTTCACGCGCAGCCCGGTGATGATCGCCGCGGTCATCAGCGGACTCACCTCACCGCGCATGATCTGGCGCATCAGCGCGATCATCTCGTCGTGGAAAATCTCGCGATGCTCGATCGTGCGCTGCAGCGCTTCCTGCGGCGTGATCGTGATGTCCCGACCGTGCTTGCTACTCACGTCCGCACTCATGCGGCCAGCCGCAGCGGCAGACCGAGGAAATTGCGCAGCAGATCGTGGCCGTGCTGGGTCAGGATCGATTCGGGGTGGAACTGCACGCCCTCGACCGGCAGCGTCTTGTGGCGCAGACCCATGATCTCGTCGAGCGAGCCATCGGGATTCTCCGTCCACGCCGTGACTTCCAGGCAATCCGGCAGCGACGCCTGCTCGACCACCAGCGAGTGGTAGCGCGTCGCCTCGAACGGATCGGGCAGCCCGGCGAACACGCCGTGCCCGCGATGGCGCACCGGCGAAGTCTTGCCGTGCATGATCTGCTTCGCGCGGATCACCTTGCCGCCAAACACCTGGCCGATCGCCTGATGGCCAAGGCACACGCCGAACACCGGGATCTCCCCGGCCAGCTCGCGCAGCACGTCCAGCGACACGCCCGAATCGTCCGGTGTACCCGGCCCCGGCGAAATCATGATGTGCGAGGGCCGCAGCGCGCGGATACCAGCCACGTCCAGCGCATCGTTGCGCACCACCTTCACCGCCTGCCCCAGCTCACCCAGGTACTGCACGAGGTTGAAGGTGAAGCTGTCGTAGTTGTCGATCATCAGCAGCATGGCGGCACGTCGGCTCTGGTGTTGAAAGCGAGCCTCGATGATAGCCGCACCGGCAGACGGATGCCGCGGCGTCTGAACCCGCCTCACTTGCCGACTGCCGGACCGAACCCGGCATCACCGGATCGCCGTCTCCCGCTGCGATCGCTTGCATGCCGTTGTCAGACTGCCATGACCGGTTCGTCTGCGGCAGCCGCGCCGGCCGCGGCTGCGAACAGCGCCGCATTGCTGGTGACTGCCGCCTCGGCTGCCGATGCCATGGACGGATCCACCCCAGACTCCGCTTTGCGTTCGTGCGCCAGCGCTTGATTCGGTGCCGTCGGCCCATCCTTTTTCGCCTTGCGCAGCGCAACAAGCGCGCGCAGGTTACGCTCGATCTCGGCAATCGACATCGGGAAAAAGGCGTCGTCGCGATCGCTGACCGACCACCGGCGCATCCGGCTCAAATCGATCGATATCTGCGCGGCATGCAGCGCCTCGAGCAATTCGGCCATATCCAGCTCCGCCGTCTCGCAAATCAACCGCCACAGCCAGTTCATCCGCTGCGGGTCGGTCGCCCGGTTTAGCGGAGGGCGCCGATAAGGCTGCCGGCTCAGGTCGGATGCGTTCATGGCAGATGTTCCGGAAAGGGGGCCTATTGCGGCATAACGGCAACCTTCCGACGATCTTGAATCCGGCGTGGAGCTTCGTGGCTGCACGCCACCAGCGGAAACGTCACAACCCCTTCGCCGCCTGCGCCACCGCGCGGAACAGTGCGCGGCCCTTGCTCATCGTCTCCTCCCACTCGGTGGCGGGATCGGAGTCGTAGACGATGCCGGCGCCGGCCTGCACGTGCAGGCGGCCGTTCTGGATCACCGCGGTGCGGATCGCGATGGCGGTGTCGGCGTCGCCCCACCAGCCGATCCAGCCGACCGCGCCGGCGTAGATGTTGCGCTTGTAAGGCTCCAGCTCCTGGATGATCTCCAGCGCACGGATCTTCGGCGCGCCGCTCAGCGTGCCGGCCGGGAAGGTGGCCTTCAGCACGTCCATGTAGGACAGCCCAGCGCGCGCGGTGCCCTGCACCTGCGAGACGATGTGCATCACGTGCGAGTAGCGCTCCACCGCGAACGACTCGCTCACTTCCACCGTGCCGGTCTCGCTGATGCGGCCGATGTCGTTGCGGCCCAGATCGATCAGCATCACGTGCTCGGCGCGCTCCTTCGGATCGGCCAGCAGCTCCGCTTCCAGCGCCTGGTCTTCTTCTTCCGTGGCGCCGCGCCGGCGCGTGCCGGCGAGCGGACGCACGACCACCTTGCCGTCCTTCAGCCGCGCCAGGATTTCCGGTGAGGAGCCGACGATCTGAGTTTCACCGAGGTCGACGAAGTACATGTACGGCGACGGGTTCAACGCGCGCAGCGCGCGGTACACGTCCACCGGGCGCGCGTTGAAGCCCACGCTGAGTCGCTGCGACGGCACCACCTGGAAGATGTCGCCGGCGCGGATGTATTCCTTCGCCTTCTCCACCATCGCCTCGAATTCGGGCCTGGTGAACGAGGATTTGAAATCGCTCTCGTCCAGCGCGATCGACTGCGTCATCTGCGGGTACGACGCGCCGCCCTGGCGCAGCCGGTAGACCAGCGCGTCGAGCCGCCGCTGCGCCGCGGCGTAGGCCTGCGGCTGCGCCGGGTCGGCGTGCACGATCAGGTACAGCCGGCCCTTGAGGTTGTCGAACACCGCCACCTCTTCGGCCAGCATCAGCAGCACG
>JAJZGE010000341.1 GCA_021798675.1 Pseudomonadota bacterium
GGCCTCGGCGTGGTGGCCGTCACCGTCGCGCAACCGGGCGAAGGCAGCAGGCCGCGCGTGCTCGCCCACGGCTATCCGCTGCACCCGCGCGCGCTCGGCCCGCTGCTTGCCGCGCTGACCGACCGCTACGGCTGCGCCGCCGAACTGCAGGCCACCGGCCGCATCGTGCTGGACGAACGCGGCCAGCTCGCCGCGCCGGCCGCGTCGCTGCACTGAGCGAGGGTCTGCGTCCGCTTCGTCGAAAGCGAGCTGGCGCGGATGCGGGTATGGCGCCGCGGCGACGCCGTGATCCGGCCGGGCGATAGACCAGAGCCGGGCCTCCGGTTACAGCTCGGGACGAAGAATGCCCCGGCAACGATCGCCGGCGCCAGCACGCGCCCTCAAAGCACCTGTTCGTACATCGCGTAATGGCAGCGGCGCATGCCGAGCCGCTCGTAGGTCGCCTGGGCGCGGCTGTTCTCCGTCTCCACGTACAGGCGCAGGCTCGCCGCCTTGGCGGCGCGGGCGCGGCGTTCCACCTCCGCATACAGCGCGCGGAACACGCCGTCGCGGCGCGCCCCGGGCACCACGTACACGCTCTGGATCCACCAGTAGTCGCCGTTGCGCCAGTCGCTCCATTCGAACGTGACCAGCAGGCTGCCCACCGCCTCGCCGTCGCGCTCGGCGACCAGGTAGAACCCGCGCTGCGGCTGCTCGAACACCGCGCGCACGCCGCGCCCCAGCACCGCCGCATCGAGTTCGAGGTGTTCGGTCTCCCGCGCCATCGCCGCGTTCCAGGCGCACAGCGCAGGCGCATCGGCAACGGTGGCGGGGCGGATCGACAGTGTCATTTCGGCGTTTCCGTCGAGGGCGGGGCCTGCATCGTAACGCGCACCACGGATGCAACGGCACCACTCAGCGGTCCAGGCGCATGCGTGTTGCCGATGCGACGCCCCTCAGCCCGGTGGCCTGCGCCCGCGCATCGTGCGAACCTGCACGTTCCCCGCGCGTCGCCCGCGACACGCCCAACCGAATATGGAGCAGACCGGCCCATGGCGAATCCCGCTTCCGATGCGCTGGTGTTTTTTGGCGCCACCGGCGACCTGGCTTACAAGCAGATCTTTCCCGCCCTGCTGGCGATGGTGGCACGCGACGGGCTGGACGTGCCGGTGATCGGCGTGGCGCATGCCGGCTGGTCGCTGGCGCAGTTGCGCCAGCGCGCGCGCGACAGCGTGGCGGAGGCGGCGAAGAAGGCCGGCAGGAGCGTGGACGAGGCCGCGTTCGCGAGGCTGTCCGCGCAACTGCAGTATGTCGACGGCGACTACAACGACGCGGCCACCTTCACCCAGCTGAAGCAGGCGCTGGGCGATGCGAAGGCGCCGCTGCACTACCTCGCGATCCCGCCCTCGCTGTTTGGCACGGTGGTGACCAGCCTCAAGGCCGCCGGCTGCGCGGACGACGCACGCGTGGTGGTGGAGAAGCCCTTCGGGCGCGACCTCGCCTCGGCGCAGGCGCTGAACCGCACGCTGCACGCGGTGTTCGCGGAGCACTCGATCTTCCGTATCGACCATTACCTGGGCAAGGAGGCGGTGCAGAACCTGCTGTATTTCCGCTTCGCCAACAGCGTGCTGGAGCCGGTCTGGAACAACCGCTACGTGGATCGCGTGCAGATCACCATGGCCGAGCAGTTCGGCGTGGACGGCCGCGGCGGTTTCTACGAGGGCGTTGGCGCGATCCGCGACGTGCTGCAGAACCATCTCTTGCAGGTGACTTCGCTGCTGGCGATGGACGCGCCGATCGGCAGCGATCCGGCCGCGCTCAACGCCGAGAAGCTGCGGCTGTTCCGCGCGATGCGCCCGCTGACGCCGGCGGACGTGGTGCGCGGCCAGTTCCGGGGCTACCGCGAGGTGCACGGCGTGGCGGCGGACTCCGACGTGGAGACCTTCGTGGCGCTGCGCCTCGCCATCGACACCTGGCGCTGGTCGGGCGTGCCGTTCCTGATCCGCGCGGGCAAATGCCTGCCGCTCACCACCACGCAGGTGATGGTGGACATGAAGGCGCCGCCGCTGTCGGTGTTCGACACCATCGGCGCGGAACAATCCAACTACTTCCGCTTCCGGCTCAGCCCGCAGGTGGTGCTGGCCGAAGGCATGCGGGTGAAGCGGCCCGGCGAGGCGATGCAGGGCGAGCCGGTGGAGCTGATCGCCCGCCACCAGGTCGGCACGGAGATGGCGCCCTACGAGCGCCTGCTCAGCGACGCGCTGCGCGGCGACAACTCGCTGTTCACCAGCGACGAATGCGTGGAAGCCGCCTGGCGCGTGGTGGACAACGTGCTGGACCACAAGGATGCGGTGCGGCCCTACGAGCCCGGCAGCTGGGGCCCGTCCGAGGCGGCGGCGCTGGCCGGCGACGAGGGCTGGCACGACCCGCAGCCGGAGGCCGCGTCGTGACCGCGGGCGCCGAGCCGCTGGTGATCCTGCTGGATGTCGACGACACCCTGCTCGACAACGACCGCTTTGCCGCCGACCTCGGCGACGAGCTGGAGCGCCACTTCGGCACCGACGAGCGCGAGCGCTACTGGCGCATCTACGGCGAGCTGCGCGACGAACTGGGCTACGCCGACTACCTCGCCAGCCTGCAGCGCTTCCGCAGCGGGCTGGAGAACCACCCCGCACTGCTGCAGATGTCCGGCTTCCTGCTCAACTACCCGTTCGAGCAGCGGCTGTTCCCCGGCGCGCTGGAGACCCTCGCCCACCTGCGCACGCTGGGCCGGCCGGTGATCCTCTCCGACGGCGACGTGGTGTTCCAGCCGCGCAAGGTACACCGCGCGGGGCTGTGGGATGCGCTGCACGGCAACGTGCTGATCTACCCGCACAAGCAGCGGATGCTGGACGGCATGCAGCGGCGCTTCCCGGCCGCGCATTACGCGATGGTGGACGACAAGCCGCAGATCCTCGCCGACATGAAGCGACTGATGGGCGCGCGCCTGACCACGGTGTGGGTGAAGCAGGGCCATTACGCCGCCGCCGCGGCAGGCCAGCGCATCGAGCCCGCGCCCGACCTCGAGATCGCGTGCATCGCGGAACTGCGCCGGCGTAAGCTTGGGGACTTCCTGCCGGCTTGAGCCAACCATGCCCCGCGGCTTCGGCCACGACGACAGGCAACCCCTTCCCATCCCCGGAGCCATCATGAAAGCGACCCAGCACCTGCACGACCTCGGCCAGAGCCTGTGGCTGGACAACATCACCCGCACCCTGCTCGACGACGGCACGCTGGCGCGCTACATCGCGGAGCTCTCGGTCACCGGCCTCACCTCCAACCCCAGCATCTTCGACGCCGCCATCGGCGACGGCGACGCCTACGACGCCGGCATCCACGCCAAGTCGCTGGCCGGACTGTCGGGCGAGCCCCTGTTCATGGAGCTGGCGCTGGAAGACCTGCGCCGCGCCGCCGACCTGTTCAAGCCGGTGTTCGACGCCACCCACCAGCTGGACGGCTGGGTGTCGATGGAGGTCTCCCCGCTGCTCGCCGCCGATACCGCCGGCACCATTGCCGCGGCCGAAGCGATCCATAAGCAGGCGGAGCGGCGCAACCTGTTCGTGAAGATCCCCGGCACACCCGAAGGCATCCCCGCCATCGAGGAAGCCATCTTCCACGGCATCCCGGTCAACGTGACCCTGCTGTTCTCCTGCGCGCAGTACCTCGCCGCGGCGGAGGCCTACCTGCGCGGCATCGAGCGCCGCATCGCCGCGGGCAAGGATCCGTTCGTGGCCTCGGTGGCCTCGGTGTTCG
>JAJZGE010000342.1 GCA_021798675.1 Pseudomonadota bacterium
ATGGTCGCTTGCAGCGGGCCATGCCCATGGCCTCGGGGCAATCCATGGATCGGATGACTATCTACCCGCTGTCGGTCGCTTTCTCGCCGCTGGATCTGCGCCACTGGATCTGGCTGATGTTCGGTGCCGGTGTGCTGGTGCTGCTGCTGGCGTGCATCAACGTGGCCAACCTGCAGCTGGCGCAGACCCTGCAGCGACGGCAAGAGCTGGCGCTGCGCAGCGCCTTGGGCGGCAGTCGCACGCGGCTGGTGTTCGGTGCGCTGGTGGAGAGCGTGCTGCTGTCGGTGGGGGCGGTGGCCCTGGCTTTCCTGATCGCCCATGCTGGCGACCGCTGGCTGGATGTGACCTGGATCGCCAGCCATCCGGACACGATGCCGAACGCACATGGCATCGACGCCTGGGTGATCGGCTTTGGCGTACTGGTGGCCTTGCTCAGCACCTTGCTGACCGGTGGCATCCCCGCGTGGCGTGCCTCGCGACCCGATCTGCAGGATGCCTTACGCGACGGCAACAAAGGCTCGGGTGGCGGTTTCGCGCGAGTGGCGAAGACCCTGGTGGTGGTCGAGGTGGCGCTGACGGTAGTGCTGCTGGTGGGTGCGGGCACTTTCGTGCGCGCGCTGGACGCCTTGCTGTCGCAACCGGTGGTGGGCGCCGCGCACGCCGCGCAGGTGCTCACCGCCAACGTTTCCCTGCCGGCGCAAGGCTATGCGGACGACGCGCAACGCATCCGCTTCTTCGACAGCGTGGTGGCGCGGCTGCGGCAGGATCCGGGTGTGGTCGATGCGTCGGCCACGAACACCGTGCCGGGGGCGATCCTCGGTAGTCACGAGGACGTTTCGCTGCCGGGACGGCCGCAACCCGATACGGGCTGGCCGCGCGTGCAGATGGGTATCGTCGACGCGCATTTCCCCGGCACCTTCGGCGTGAAACTAAAGGAAGGTCGATTCTTCGATGCGCGCGATACGGCGGCCAGTGCCCCGGTGGTGGTGATCGACGCTAGGATGGCCGCCGTGTTCTGGCCGCACGGGGATGCCTTGAACCGCAAGCTGGTGCTCTATCCCGGCAAGGCCTGGGCACGCACGGTGACCGTGGTGGGTGTGGTCGAAACGTTGCAGCTGGACGGTATGCAGGACGGCATGCTGGCGCGTTCGCTGCCCAGCCTGCTGATGCCGCTGGATCAGTCGGCCACCATGTCGCCGTTGCGGGGTGTGGGCCTGAATGTACGTGTGCATGCGGATGCCGATGCCTTCGTGCCGCGCCTCGCTGACATCGTGCACGGCGTCGATCCGCAGGCGGCGATCTACGCGTCCTGGACCCAGGCGAAAGACATGGCGGTAGAACGTGCGGGCATGGTCGTGCTGACCGATGTGTTCAGCGTATTGGGTCTGGCGGCGCTGCTGCTGGCGGCCGCCGGCCTCTACGGCGTGCTGTCTTTCGCGGTGGCGCAGCGCACGCGCGAGTTGGGTATCCGCCGTGCCATCGGCGCGGGCCATGGCGCCATCGTGCGCACGGTGGCGCGGCAATTGGCGTGGCAGCTCGGCATCGGCCTGCTGGCGGGCCTGCTGCTGGCCTGGCCCTGGTCGAAACTGCTGGCCGACCCCAACATGCGCACCCGAGCCCACGATCCTGCCGTGTTCGTGCCGGTGCTGCTGCTGGTGGTCGGCGTTTCCGCGCTCGCCGCGCTGGTGCCGCTGCTGCGCGCGTTGCGCGTCGATCCCGCCGTCGCCTTGCGCTACGAGTGACCCTTACACTGCATGGATGAACGATCGCGTGGCGCGTGAACCGAACCCCACCATCCTGATCGCCGACGACCAGGCCGACGTGCGCGAGGCGCTGCGCCTGCTGCTCAAGGCCGAGGGCATCGCCAGCATCGGCGTGGCCGATCCCGCCGCAGCGCTGGAGTCGGTGCGCAGGCGCGAGTTCGCCTGCGCGCTGATCGACTGCAACTATTCGCGCGACACCACCTCGGGCGAGGAAGGGCTGCAGCTGCTGGAGCAACTGCGCCAGCTCGCGCCCGACCTGCCGGTGGTGACCATGACGGCATGGGGCAACGTGCCGCTCACGGTGGAGGCGATGCGCCGTGGCGCCGCCGACTTCGTCGAGAAGCCGTGGGACAACGCACGCCTGGTCAGCGTGCTGCGCGCGCAGATTGCCTTGGCCGAGGGTGCGCGCCGGCAACGCCGGCTGGAGGCGGAGAACGCGCTGCTGCGCGGCGAGGCGGGCGAGGATGTCATCGCCGAGTCACCGGCGATGCGGCGCGTGCTGGCGCTGGTCGAGCGCGTCGCCGCCAGCGATGCCAACGTGCTGGTGCTGGGCGAGAACGGCACCGGCAAGGGGGTGGTCGCGCAACTGCTGCACCAGCGTTCACCGCGCGCCGCGCGTTCGCTGGTCAAGGTGAACATGGGCGGCATCGCCGAGAGCGTGTTCGAGTCGGAGATGTTCGGCCACGTGCGCGGCGCCTACACCGATGCCAAGAGCGAGCGCATCGGCCGCTTCGAGCTGGCCGACGGCGGCACGCTGTTCCTCGACGAGGTGGGCAACGTGCCGGCCGCGCAGCAGCCCAAGCTGCTACGCGTGCTGGAGGACGGCGAATTCGAGCGGCTGGGTTCCTCGCGCACGCAGAAGACCGACGTGCGGCTGGTCTCCGCTACCAATGCCGACCTGCAGGCCGAGGTGGCCGCGGGCCGCTTCCGCAAGGACCTGCTCTACCGGCTCAACACGCTGGAAGTGAGGTTGCCGCCGCTGCGCGAGCGCGCGGAGGACATCCTGCCGCTGGCGCGCAGCTTCCTCGCGCGCAACGCGCAACGCTACGGCCGCGATGGTTTGCGGCTGGCGCCTTCGGCCGAACGTGCGCTCGTGGCATGGCGCTGGCCCGGCAACGTGCGCGAGCTGCAACACCTGATGGAGCGGGCCGCCTTGCTCGCCGAACACGACGAGGTGGGCGCGGCGGTACTGGCCTTCGGCGACGCTGCCACGCCGCCCGCTGCCGATCTCGACGGCATGACGCTGGAGCAGGCCGAGGCGCATCTGGTGCAGCGTGCGCTGGAGCGCTTCGACGGCAACCTGCAGCGCGCCGCCGATGCGCTGGGCATCACCCGGCAGTCGCTGTACCGCCGGCTGGACAAGCACGACTTGCGCGACGCGGCCGGCGATGCCGACTGAGCATTCCGCCCAGCGCGCCGGGCGCATGCCGCGCTTCGAGCGGCGTGTGCTGCTCGGCAGCCTGCTGGTGGCCACGCCGGGCTTGCTCGTCGCCCTCGTGCTGGCCCAGGCTGCGTGGGATGCGTCGATACGCTGGGGCTGCATCGTTGGCGCCGTCGTCGCCACGCTGCTACTCGCCCGTTGGCAGTACCGGCGCGTGGTGTTTCCGCTCTACACCTTGTCGGGCCTGCTGGAGGCGCTGCGCCAGGGCG
The DNA here is from genome assembly GCA_021798675.1 of Pseudomonadota bacterium. The sequence continues at coordinate 3,414 of JAJZGE010000342.1, forward strand.
ACTACAGTCTGCGCGGCGTGCAGGGCGGGGTGCTCGGCGACGCGATCTACGACATCAACGCGTTGGCCGAACGCCTGCAGCGCGAGCGGCTGGAATTCGAGGAATCCTCCTACCTGCTCGGCAAGACGCTGGCCGCGCTGGACAGTGCGGTATTCGTGTTCGACGAGCAGCAGCGGCTGCGCCTGCTCAATCCCGCCGCGCAACGCCTGCTCGATGCGGAACGCCATCGCCTGTTTGGGCTGAGTGCGGCGGAACTTGGCCTGGCGCCGCTGCTGGAAGGGCCGGCCGCGCGCCTGATGACCCACGTGTTCCCGGGGCGCAGCGGGCGCTTCGAGATCCGCCATGCGGCGCTGCGC
>JAJZGE010000343.1 GCA_021798675.1 Pseudomonadota bacterium
ACCGCCGGCTGGGCAGCGGCGACCTTGGGGGTGGTCGTCGGCTTGGCAACGGCCTTGCTGGAGGCAACCTGCTTGCCTGCAGGTTTGGCCACCGGCTTGGCGGCCGGCTTCTTGGCTACCGGTTTGGGCACCGGCTTGGAGACCTTCTTGACGACCGGCTTGGCGGCCGGCTTCTTAGCGACGGGCTTGGCGGCCTTACTAGCCGAGGGCTTGGCGACCTTCTTGGCGACCGGCTTGCCGGCCGCGGCCTTCTTCGCGACGACCTTCTTCGCTGCGGGCTTCTTGGCGACCGGCTTGGAAACTTTTTTCGCGACGACCTTCTTTGCAGACGCCTTCGCGCCAGCGGCTTTCGCCTTGGTGGACGTGCTGCTGCCTGCCTTCCCCTTGGGAGCCTTGGCGGCGGTCGAACTGCGCGTGGTTTTCGCCATCTTCCTTCACCATTTTTGGCCTTGGCGGCCGGGTGTTATAGCCCATGTACCCTGCACCGGCAAGCCGGCATCTGGGATACTCGCAACACTAACTGGCGACCTGTTGCCCCGACAACGTGAACCTTCCGACTCGATTCCTGCTGTTCCTGCTGCGCCTCTACAAGCGCTGGCTCAGCCCCCTGGTCGGGCAGCACTGCCGTTTCTACCCCACTTGCTCGGATTATGCACGCGGCGCGATCGTGCGTTTTGGCCCATGGCGTGGTTGCCTGCTTACCGCATGGCGGTTGCTGCGCTGCCAGCCGCTGTGCTCGGGCGGCGAGGACCCGGTACCCGAACGGTTCCGCTTCGTGCGATGCAGGCACCATGACGGGCCGGGCACGGCCCCACCCACGACGCCCCCGCAGGTGGAAGGGGGCGGTTGACGGCTTAGGGCGAACCGAAGCCGCCTGCCACGCCCTTGCTGGCGTAAGCGACCGCATCGTGCGGATGCAGGCTTTCCTGGTGCTCCACCCGCACGTGGAAGTCGGCGAGACGCTCGTCGGCCTCGAGCGCCTGCTGGATGCGCCGCGCCGCGTCCTCGCAAAACATCAGGTTGCCGCCGTTGGCCAGCGCGAAGGCCTGCTCGTCCTCGCGCTTGACCGCGGTCTGCACGGGCGTACCCAGCGCCTGTTCCACGCGATCGAGCGTAGCGATGAGGTCGAACGGCACGCCCTCCTTCAGGCGTACCAGCAGGCGGGCCACGCTGCGCTGCGCGTGCGGGGTGGCGACGATGCCGCGCTCGCTGCCCAGCCAGGCCAGGACGGCGGCGTGGTCGAGCGGACCCGCCACATCGAAATCTTTCGCAAACTGCTCCTGGATCAGCTGGCGCGACAGGGCGGCGGAGGCGGGACAGGTCGACGAATAGACCACCTCGGTACCCAGCTCCAGGCGGAAGCCGTCCGCGCCAAGGCAGGCTTCGACCGAGACCGGATAGCTGCGCCAGCCGCTGTGGCCGCTGCGCAACGCATGTCGGCGCACCAACGCGTCGAAACGGATACTGAGGCGGGCGCGGTCGGACAACGCGCCGTGCGATTCGAGGAACGCTCGCAGCAGGCTCTCCAGCACCGCCGCGCTAAGCGTTTGCGTGCTCAGGTGGTGGTCGACCAGCAGGTACAGCCGCGACATGTGGATGCCGCGCTTGTCGGGCTGCACCAGGTTGACGAAAGCACCGACCTGCGCGCTGGCGCGCTGCACCTCGCCGTCGCCGGCGTCGAAAAGCACCGGCGCCTCGATACCGTCCATGCCCACCCAGTCCAGCGCACCGCGCAGGTGCGGCTGCGCCTGCGTGGCGACATCGGGCATCAGGCGGGCGGTGTTCTCGTGGCTGTGCATGGGCGTACTCGTGGAACAGATTCGTCTATTTTGGGCCAGCCTGTCGCATTGCAACAGGCAGCGGCGAGAAACGCTGCGTTCAACCGGCGGCGGTCGACCGCCAGCGCTGCGCCGCGCGCCATGCGGCGAAGGTGGCGCCGAACCCGCCCTGACCGCCTTGCTGCAGGACCGCCAGCGGATCGCCCGCACCGCGCGCGCGGCGCAGCAGCCGTTCGGCCTCGCGCGATTCCAGCGCACGGAACACGCTGAGCGGCCCCGGCAGCTGGGCCGCCTCGCGCCAGCTTGACTGCAGGTCCGCCAATTGCGCCCTGATCGCCTCGTCGCGCGCCGCGCTGCGCTGACGCAGGGCATGACGGGCGAGGCCGTAGCGGGCCAGACTCGCCATTGGCAACGGCAGGCGATCGCGCTCGGCATCGTCCTCCAACCGGCGTAATCCGTGCAGCAGGTGGCCGAGCGCAGCCACCTGCCCGGCGCGCTCAGCGGCCGTATCGACGCCGTACCACCACGCGGTTTCCAACGTCGCCAACGCGCCATGCAAGGGCGCAGCGGCGGCGAGCTGGGCAGGGAAATCGGCCGCCGTGCCCTCTTCCAGCTGCGCCATGGCGGCCAGCACCGGCGCAAGCCAGCGCTCGGCCGGGATGGCGTGGGCGCGCTCGTCGTCGAACAGCACCTGGGTCAATGGATGGCGGCCACCACTGGCGGCGGCGCCGGACAACTCTTCGGCCCACCAGTTGAGCTTGCCCAGCGCCACGTGCGGCTCGCGGATACCGTAGGCGGCGGACAGCAGTTCCTGCTCCAGCGCGGCCAGCGCGATGTGGCCGGGGTATTTCGCCGGGTCGACGAAGGCCAGCGCCATGCGCTGTGCCGGCTGCACCGCCAGCCACTTGTCGATGTAGCTCTGCAACGCCCCGTGCGCGACCGGCGACCCGCTCACGCGGTCACCTGCAGGCCCAGCAAGGCGGCCAGCTCGCCCGGGTGGCTGAGCACGGCGTCGGCCCCCCAGCTATCCGGATCGCCGCCGTCGAGGTAGCCCCAGCGAACCGCCACCGTGTAGAGCCCGGCGGCACGTCCGGCCGTGACGTCGCGTGCATCGTCGCCCACGAACACCGTGGCGGCAGGGTCGATGCGCGCATGCTCGCAGGCCAGCAGCACCGGCGCCGGGTCAGGCTTCTTCACCGGCAGGGTATCGCCGCAGATCACCGCGCTGGCGCGCAGGTCCCAGTCCATGCGCTGGATCAGTTCTTCGGTGAGGAAACCCGGCTTGTTGGTGACGATGCCCCAACGCCATTCGCGCGCCTCGATGCTTTCCAGCAGGGGTGCCACGCCGTCGAACGGACGCGTATGCGTGGCCAGCATGCCCTGGTAAAGCTCGAAGTAACGCGGCATGCGCACCTGCAGCGCTTCGTCGTTCTCCTTGAATGCACAGCGCAGGATCGCGCGACTGCCGCGCGAGACCACATCGCGCACGGCGGCGTAGTCTGGCGCGGGCGCTCCGACTTCCGCGCAATACGCCACCAGCGCGGCATGCAGGTCGGGCGCGCTGTCGAGCAGGGTGCCGTCGAGGTCGAACAGCACGCCTTCGATCCTGGCAGGCAACGGTTTCATGCCGGCTTCCGAGCGCAGAGGATGTAGTTCACCGCTGTGATGCGGCTCAGCCATGCCTTGCGGCTGAGCGGGTTGTAGCCGAGGCCGCTGACGTCCTCCAGTTCCAGTCCCTCCGCGCGCAGCAGGCGCGCGAGTTCGGACGGCTTGAGGAACTGCGCGTAATGGTGCGTGCCGCGCGGCAGCAGGCGCATCACGTATTCGGCGCCGAGGATGGCCGCGCCGAAGGCCGCGGGCGTGCGGTTGAGCGTGGACAGGAACACGCGTCCGCCCGGCCTGAGCATGCCAGCGAGGTCGCGCACCAGCGCGGCCGAATCGGGCACGTGCTCGATCAGCTCCATGCAGCACACCGCGTCGAACGCCT
>JAJZGE010000344.1 GCA_021798675.1 Pseudomonadota bacterium
AGGCTCGCTGCGGTGCCGGCCGGGCGGGTGATCACCACGCTGCAGCCGCGCAGGTTCCCGCTGTTGGTTGGCGTTTGCCGCTGCACCTGACGCACCCCGCTCGCTGCGATGGCTGCCAGTGTAGCGGCCGACCTACACTGGGCGATCTTCCCCCGTACCGCTCCGTACCGTGACCACCACTGATGCACTTGCCCACGCACAGCAGCTGATCGACTTCATCCGCGCGGAGATTCCGCTGGCCCACGCGATGGACCTGCAGCTGGACGCCTGCAGTGACGACCTGCTCAGCCTGCGCGTGCCGCTGGCGCCGAACGTCAATGACAAGGGCTGCGCGTTCGGCGGCAGTCTGGTCAGCCTGATGACCCTGAGCGGCTGGGCATTGGTGGAACTGGCGCTGCGCCGGCGCGGCGAGCACTGCGACGTGTTCGTGGCCGAATCCACGGTGCGCTACCTGGCGCCGCTGTGGCAGGACTTCCGCAGCGAGTCGCGGCTCGCCGCCGGGTCCGACTGGGTCACTTTCTTCCGCACGCTGGAGGCGCGCGGGCGCGCGCGCATCGAGGTGAGCTGCGTGGTGCCCGGCGATGACGGCCAGCCGGCGGCCACGCTGGCCGCGCGCTTCGTGGCCAAGCGACGCGGCTGAGCCGCCGTCACCCATCCGATTGAGGCAGAATGGATGGCGTACAACCGGGAGCGACATCCATGCGCCGTATTCTGAGCCTTGCCCTGCTGCTGTCCGCGCTGCTGCTGGCCGGCTGCGCCACCCGCGAGCGCAGCGAGTCGCTCACCACCACGCTAGGCGCCTACGGCAGCGCGCTGCGCTGGAGCGGTTTCCAGAGCGCGGCGCAGTTCATCGATCCGAAGATCCGCGCCGCGCACCCGCTGACGCAGCTGGACATCGAGCGGTACAGGCAGGTGCGGGTGAGCGAATACGACGACGGCGCCGGCCCGGTGCCAGTCGACGACGACGACGTGCAGCAGACCGCGCGGATCAGCGTGATCAACGTGCACACCCAGGTCGAGCGCAGCATCATCGACCACCAGACCTGGCATTACGATCAGAAGAACCATCACTGGTGGCTCACCAGCGGCCTGCCGAGGCTCGATCAGCACTGATCAGATGCATGACTGCGGCGCGCTGCCCGTATAATCGCCGGTTTACCCGGATCGGCACGCCCCGCGCGCCTGTGGAATCAGCATGAACGACGTCCTGCACAAGCTGCCCCAGTTCGTGGGCCATCATCTGGCCCTTTCGGCCCTGTTCGTGATTCTGCTGCTGGCGCTGATCGTGATGCAGCTGATGGAAATGTTCAGCAAGGTCCAGGCGCTGACCCCGGCCGGGCTGACCCAGCTGATCAACCGCGAGAACCCGCTGCTGATCGACATCTCCCCGCGCGATGCCTTCGAGAAGGCGCACATTCCCGGCGCGCGCCACGTGGCGATGAGCCAGTTCGACCCGGAGAACAAGAACCTGGCCAGCGCGAAGGAACTGCCGGTGGTGCTGATCTGCCGCTCCGGTCAGACCGCCAGCACTGCCGCGCAGCGGTTGGTCAAGGCCGGCTTCACCCGCGTGCATACGCTGGGTGGCGGCATGCTGGCGTGGCAGGACGCCCAGCTACCAGTGACCAAGGGCAAGTAGGCGCACCCTGTGCACTCCTACACGGGGTTCAGGCCTGCGCGCGCGGCCAGGATCTGCGCCAGCACGTCGGGCGCGTATTCGAACGAGTCATAGTAAAGCCGCGACTCCGGCAGGCCGGCCGCGAGAAACAGGCGGCGGCCCGCCTCGATCATCGCCGGCGGCCCGCTCATGTAGAGATCGTGCGCGGTGAGGTCGGGCTGATCCTGCAGCAGCGCCTCATGCACCAGGCCAAAGCGCAGGCCGTCGGCCGCGGCAACCGGCACCGGCTCGGATACCACCGGATGGAACCGCAGGTTCGGATGCTCGCGCGCCCAGCGTTCGGCCAGCGGACGCAGATACAGATCGGCTGCGCTGCGCGCGCCCCAGTACAGCTGCATCGAGCGCCGCGTGCCCAGCCCGATGAAATGCTCGACGATCGCCTTCACCGGCGCGAAGCCGGTGCCGCCGGCCATGAAGATCATCGGCCGCTCCGAATCCTCACGCGGCACGAAGGTGCCCAGTGGCCCCTCGATGCGCAGCCGGTCGCCGACCTGCAGGCGGTCGTTCACCCACGAAGTGAAGCCGCCGCCGGCCACGTGGCGCACGTGCAGCTCGATCATGCCGTGCAGCGGCCCGCCATCCGGTGGCGCACTCTCGGCCTGCGCGCCGTTGGCGATCGAAAACGGGCGCCGCTTGCCGTCTTCCAGCAGCACATCCAGGTACTGGCCCGGCAGCCAGCGCAGGCGCGGCTCGCCCGCCGCAGGGCGCAGGCGCAGGCCGATCACGTCCGGCGCCAGCCGCCACTTCTGTGTCACCACCACGTCGAGCTGGCGCCGCGCCACGTGGTGCACCGAGGTGACCTCGCGCGCCTCCAGCAGCAGGTCGCTGACCGGCACCGCCTGGCACAAAAGCACTGCGTGCCGCGCCTGCGCCTCCGCGCTCAGCGCCGCCGGCGGATTGCGCGGATACTCGCAGCGCCCTTCCAGCAAGGTGGCCTTGCAGCTGCCGCAGACGCCGGCGCGGCACGAATACGGCAGCGCCACACCCGCGCGCTGTGCCGCTTCCAGCACGGTTTCACCGGCCGCCACCGGAAACTGGTGACCGGAGGATGTGAGAGTGACCTTGAACACAGTGGATTGTCGCGGCGATGTCAGCAGTCAACAATGCGGGTTCACCCCGCAGGAATCAATCATGAGCACCACCACGCCGATCTGGAAACAGCCCACCGACCTCGCGCGCATCAACGGCTGGAGCGCCAACACCATGATGGAGACGCTGGGCATCCGCCTCACCGCGATCGGCGACGACTGGCTGCAGGGCACCATGCCGGTGGACCATCGCACGCATCAGCCGTTCGGCCTGCTGCACGGCGGCGCCTCGGTGGTGCTGGCCGAGACGCTGGGCAGCACCGCCGCCCTGCTCACGCTCGACCCGACCAGGGAGGTCGCCGTGGGCCTGGACATCAACGCCAACCACGTGCGCGGGGTGCGCAGCGGCAGCGTCACCGGCACCGCGCGCATGCTGCACCTGGGCCGCACCACCCAGGTGTGGGAGATCCGCATCGAGAGCGAGGAAGGCGCGCTCGTATGCATCTCGCGGCTCACCATGGCGGTGGTGCCGTCGCGCATGGCGGTCGCGAAGGCCTGATCGGCGCCCTCTCCCCGGCGGGAGAGCGCGCAAACGCAAAGAGCGCTTGACTTGATGACCGCGGACACACCCTATGCCAACCTCAGCCCCGACCGGGTGCTCGACGCCGTCGGCGCCTGCGGGCTGTGGCCGGACGGACGGCTGCTGGCGCTGAATAGCTACGAGAATCGCGTCTGGCAAGTCGGCATCGAAGACGAGTCGCCAGTGATCGCGAAGTTCTACCGCCCCGGCCGCTGGAGCGACGCGGCGATCATCGAGGAGCACACGTTTTCGCAGGAGCTGGCCGCGGCCGAACTGCCGGTGGTGGCGCCGCTGGCGTTCGCCGGCCGCACGCTGCTGCGGCACGACGGCTTCCGCTACGCCCTGGCGCCGCGCCGCGGCGGACGCGCGCCGGCGCTGGAATCGCCCGACCAGCTGCAGTGGCTGGGCCGACTGATCGCGCGCATGCACGTGGTCGGTGCGCGTCAGCCGTTCGCCCAGCGCGGCCGGCTCGACCGCG
>JAJZGE010000345.1 GCA_021798675.1 Pseudomonadota bacterium
GTGGCGAGGATGGGCATGGTGGTCTCGGCAAACGCATTGGTGGGTGATGCGGCAAGATGGCGCGGGTTTGGAGTCTGGATTTCATCCGAAGTTTTTATCTAATCTTCGACGCCAATGACGGAAATTCCCGGATGTCGCACAAGTCTACCGGCGCGCTCGCGCTGAACCTGGCTTTGGTCCTCACTCTGCCGCAGGCAACACATGCTTGTGCCTGCGGCTGCGGCATCTTCAGCGTGGGCGCCGGCAACATGCTGCCGTCCACCCTCGGCAACGGCACCGAGCTGTTCGCGAGCGTGGACTATCTCGACCAGACCAGGGACTGGTCCGGCAGCGCCAGCGCGCCGGCCTCGGCCAACGCCGACAAGAACATCCGCACCCTGTTCCAGACCGTGGGTGTGCAGACTTTCTTCAACCGCGACTGGGGCCTGCGCGTCGAACTGCCGTACTGGCAGCGCCATTTCACGACGCTGGACGATGCTGGACAGCCGGTGAGCTTCGGCCACGGCGCACTGGGCGACCTGCGCGTGCTGGGCCTGTACACCGGCTTCTCGCCCGACCGTTCCAGCGGCCTGATGTTCGGCGCCAAGCTGGCCACCGGCGACTGGACCTATGCCAACTTCGACCGCGATACCGAAATCGGCACCGGCACCACCGACCTGCTGCTGGGCGGCTACCACCAGTGGAAGTTCGGCGCGGATGGCGCGTGGGGCGCGTTCGTGCAGACCATGGCCGACCTGCCGGCCGGCAGCCGCGCCGGTTACCGGCCCGGCAAGGAGCTGGACACCGCCTTCGGCGTCTATCCGCAGGGTTGGGACATTGGCGGCACGCACCTGACGCCGGTGCTGCAGGCGCTGCTGTCGTTGCGCGGCAAGGACAGCGGCGTGCAGGCCGATCCAGGCAATTCCGGCTACCAGCGCCTGGTCGCTGCGCCCGGGATGGAACTGGCCTGGCAGCGCCTGCGTGTCGACCTCAGCGTCGGCGTGCCGATGTACCAGCACGTCAACGGCAATCAGCTGGTCGCGCCCTGGCAGGGGTCGCTCAATCTGAGCTACGCCCTGTAGTTGCAGTTGCATGGTTGCAGTTGCCGTCGGCATGGCGACGTTCGGCGTTGATTGTCGCGGGGGAGGGCCTGCTGGCGGGGAGTCGCCGCAGCCGCAGGTTGCCGGGACCGCACGCAGGTGTGCTCAGGCAGTGCGGTCGCATTCGCTACGGCGTGGCGGGTGCCTCCAGAGTGACGTCCACGTGGTCCGTCGCGGTTGAGCTGTCGCCGATGTAGATGCGGTAGTTCCCCGGGTTGGCCTGCCATCGCAGGTCGCTCTGCACGATGGCCAGGTCGCGGCGGGTCAGGCGGAAGTGCAGCGTATGCTGCTCGCCCGGCGCCAGCGTCACGCGGCGGAAGCCGCGCAGCAGCCGCAGCGGCGGGCTGACGCTGGCCACCTCGTCGTGCACGTACAGCTGCACCACATCGGCCCCCCTGCGCGTGCCGGTGTTGCGGATGCTCGCGGTGACCGTCAGCGTGCCGTTCCAGGGCATGCGGACCCGGTCGGCGTGCACGTCGCCGATCGCGAACGTGGTGTAGCTGAGGCCGTAGCCGAACGGAAACAGCGGCGTGTTGGCCACGTCCACGTAGCGCGTGGTGTAGGGATCGTCGGGGTTGTACGGCCGCCCGGTGCGCAGCTGGCTGTAGAACAGCGGCACCTGGCCGAGGTCGCGCGGGAAGGTCACCGGCAGCTTGCCCGAGGGATCGACGCGGCCGAACAGCACGTCGGCGACCGCCGGTCCACCCTCGGTGCCTGGCATCCAGGCATCCAGAATCGCCGGTACATGGCTGGCCAGCCAGGGCAACGCCAGTGCGCGGCCGTTGATCAGCACCACGACCACGGGGGTGCCGGTGGCGACTACCGCCTTGACCAGGGCCAGCTGATTGCCCGGCAGGCCCAGGTGCGAGCGGCTGTTGCCTTCGCCGACGATGGCGACATCTTCGCCCACCACCAGCACTGCTGCGTCCGCGCTGCGCGCCAGCGCCACCGCCTGCGCGAAGCCCGCCTCGCTGTGGCCGCGCACGCGGGTACCCGGCGCGTACAGCACCTGCGTGTGCGGCGAGACGGCCTGGCGGATGCCGGCGAGCATGCTTACGGCTGCATCGGCCTGACCTTCGGCATGCACCGGACCCAGCAGGTCCAGGCGGTCGTCGGCCAGCGGACCGATCACGGCGATGCGCTGTAGGTCGCTGCGCAGCGGCAGGGTGTGGTTCTGGTTGCACAGCAGCACCATCGATCGTGCCGCCACTTCACGTGCCAGTGCGCGGTGTGCCGCGGAGGGCGGTGCCATCGGCGAGTCGCCGCTGCGCCCGCCGTGGCGGTAGGGATCGGCGAACAGGCCCAGCCTGTACTTGGCCTCCAGCACGCGGCGCACGGCGGCATCCACGGTCGCCATCGGCACCTTGCTTTCGCGCACCAGCATGGGCAGTTCCTTCAGGTAGGTGCCGCTGTGCAGGTCGATGTCGATGCCGGCGTCGATGGCCTCCTGCGCCGCCTGGGCCGGCGTGGCGGCGATGCCATGCTGCTGCAGTTGCGGCACGGCGTCGTAGTCGGACACCACCAACCCGTCGAAGCCCCACTGCCGGCGCAGTACTCCGTGGATCAACGCGCCGTCGGCAGTGGTCGGTACGGCATTCAATGCGATGAAGGCGGCCATCACCGCGCCCACGCCCTGGTCCACCGCGGCCTTGAACGGTGGCAAGTAGACCGAGTCCAACAGGTAGCGCGGCAGCCACACCGAGTTGTAGTCGCGGCCCGCCTGCACGGCGCCGTAGCCGGCGAAGTGCTTGGCCGTGGCCAGCATGGCGTCGGGCGCGGCCAGTTTTTTGCCCTGGAAGCCGCGGATGGCGGCGCCGGTCATCACTGCGTCGAGGTAGGGGTCTTCGCCGGCGCCCTCGGATACCCGGCCCCAGCGCGGATCGCGCCCGATATCCACCATCGGCGCAAAGGTCCAGTCCACACCTGCGCGTGTGGCTTCCTGTGCGGCGGCATGCATGGCCTGCTGCACCAGCGCCGGATTCCAGGTGGCGGCCAGGCCGATGGGCATGGGGAAGATCGTGCGGAAGCCGTGCACCACATCGCCCATGAACAGCAGCGGGATATGCAGTCGCGACTGCAGCGCCAGATGCTGCATGCGCCGTGTGTAGGCAGCCACGTCCACGCCTGGCAGTACGCCGTTGGTGCCGCCGACCTCGCCTTTGCGGATCAGCGCCGCAAGATCCTTGTGGTCCGCGCCGAGGATGGTGAGCTGGCCGACCTTCTCCATCAGCGTCATGCGCGCCAGCAGGCCATCGACGGTGGCGCGCATGGCTGCCGGATCGGTGCCGCTGGCGGGGGCGGCTGTTGCCGCGAGGGTGGGTAGCGACACGAGGCTCGCCAGAGCGGTGGCCAGCACGAGGAGGACAGGACGCAGCGGCATGGACGGATTCCCGGCAAGGCGATCGGCAGCCGTCGAGCATAGCGGCGGGCCGGTGCGCCGGTGCCGTACACGTGCTTGTGCTGCATGGCATCACAGGCGGTGCCGCCCCGTTACACTGCGGAGCTCTAGCAACACGGCAGAGCCCCGCACATGAATGCACGCACGCGCGTCCTCACCGGCATCACCACCACCGGCACGCCGCACCTCGGCAATTACGTGGGTGCCATCCGGCCGGCGCTGCGGCTCGCGGCGCAGCCGGATACCGATGCGTTTTTCTTCCTGGCTGACTACCAC
>JAJZGE010000346.1 GCA_021798675.1 Pseudomonadota bacterium
GCTCGCACCGGTTGCCTCACATGGAGCACCGATGCAGAAGGCTTCCGACAACCAGACGGTACCCGACAAGGCGGCCGATGCATGGATCACCACCAAGGTGAAATCGGAATTCGGCCTCACCAAGGGCATCGACGCCGGCGACATCACGGTATCGACCAACGGCGGCGTGGTCACGCTTGGCGGCACCGTCGCCAGCGCGGCGGAAAAGCTGCATGCCGAGCGCGTGGCCAGGCACGTGAAGGGCGTCACGAAGGTCGATGCCAGCGGTCTCACGGTCCGCGCGCGGCCAGCGCACTGAGCAGGGCGAGGGCCTGCCAAGCGTGACGGCGGCTCGCTCACTGAAACGAGACAGGAGCCGCGAAGGCTCCTGTCTCATTGGCTGCGATGGCTGCCGCGGTGCGCGCCTCAGCGATTGAGCAGGCCGTTGCCGCCGCCAAAGCTGTGTGCGTCGCGGGTTTCCTCCAGCTCCACGCCGTCCAGGCCCTGCGACAGCGTATGCGCGTCGCCGCCCTGCGCCAGCTTGATGCGCAGGCGCACCTCGTTGGAGCTGTCAGCGTGGCGCAGCGCATCCTCGTAGCTGATCTCGCCGGCGTGATACAGCTCGACCAGGCTCTGGTCGAAGGTCTTCATGCCGAGCAGGCCGGATTCCTTCATCACTTCCTTCAGCTTGTGGATATCGCCCTGGCGGATGTAGTCCTGCACCAGTGGTGTGCCCAGCAGCACTTCCACTGCCACCCGGCGCGCCTTGCCGTCGGGGGTGGGGATCAGCATCTGCGCCACGATGCCCTTGAGGTTGAGCGACAGGTCCATCAGCAGCTGCTGGCGGCGATCCTCGGGGAAGAAATGCAGGATACGGTCCATTGCCTGGTTGGCGTTGTTGGCGTGCAGTGTGCACAGCACCAGATGGCCGGTTTCGGCGAAGGCGATGGCGTGGTCCATGCCCTCGCGCGTGCGCACCTCGCCGATCATGATCACGTCAGGCGCCTGGCGCAGCGTGTTTTTCAGCGCGTTGTCCCAATTGTCGGTGTCGATGCCGACTTCGCGCTGGGTGATGATGCAGCCTTCGTGCTTGTGCACGTACTCGATCGGATCCTCGATGGTGATGATGTGGCCGGTCGAGTTGAGGTTGCGGTAGCCGATCATCGCCGCCAGCGAGGTCGATTTGCCCGAGCCGGTGGCACCGACGAACACGATGATGCCGCGCTTGGTCATGGCCAGCTGCTTGATCACCGGCGGCAGGTTGAGCTCTTCCGGGGTGGGGATCTTCGATTCGATGCGGCGCAGCACCATGCCCACGCAGTTGCGCTGGTAGAAGCACGACACGCGGAAGCGACCCACGCCCTGCGCGGAAATCGCGAATTGGCACTCGTGGGTTTTCTCGAACTCCTCGCGCTGGCTCGGCGTCATCACGTTGAGCACCATGTCGCGCGATTGCTGCACGCTGAGCGGACTCTGGGTGATCGGCACGATGCGACCCTGCACCTTCATCGAAGGCGCCACGCCAGCCGTGATGAACAGGTCCGAGGCCTTCTTGTGCACCATCAGCTTCAGGAACGAGGTGAAATCGAAGTCGCTCATGGATCTACCCCTGAGTATCGGCAATGGGGGAATCGGGAATGGGGAGCGCGGAATCAGCGCTGGCCGCGACTCCCGCAATCATTTGAAGGCATCCTTGTTCTTGGCGTAGGTCGATGCTTCCTGGCGCGTCACCAGGCCGCGCTTGACCAGGTCCTGCAGCGTCTGGTCCAGCGTCTGCATGCCGAACTGCTGGCCGGTCTGTATGGACGAATACATCTGCGCCACCTTGTCCTCGCGGATCAGGTTGCGGATCGCCGGGATGCCGACCATGATCTCGTGCGCCGCGATGCGGCCGCCGCCGACTTTCTTCAGCAGCGACTGCGAGATCACCGCGCGCAGCGATTCGGACAGCATCGAGCGCACCATCGGCTTTTCGCCGGCGGGGAACACGTCGATGATGCGGTCGATGGTCTTGGCCGCCGAACTGGTGTGCACGGTGGCAAACACCAGATGGCCGGTTTCCGCCGCGGTCAGCGCCAGCCGGATGGTTTCCAGATCGCGCAGCTCGCCGACAAGGATGTAGTCGGGATCCTCGCGCAGCGCCGAACGCAGCGCCTCGTTGAAGCCCAGCGTGTCGCGATGGATCTCGCGCTGGTTGACCAGACACTTCTGCGAGGTATGCACAAACTCGATCGGATCCTCGATCGTCAGCATGTGGCCGTATTCGTTCTTGTTGATGTGGTCGACCATCGCCGCCAGCGTGGTCGACTTGCCCGAGCCGGTCGGCCCGGTCACCAGGATGAGGCCCTGCGGCTGCTCGATCAGCTCCTTGAAGATGCGCGGACAGGCCAGGTCCTCCAGCGTCAGCACCTCCGACGGAATGGTGCGGAACACCGCGCCGGCACCGCGGTTCTGGTTGAACGCGTTGACGCGGAAGCGCGCCAGTCCGGGTATCTCGAACGAGAAGTCGGTTTCGTAGAACTCCTCGTAATCGCGGCGCTGCTTGTCCGACATGATGTCGTAGATCAGCCCGTGCACCTGCTTGTGTTCCAGCGCGGGGATGTTGATGCGGCGCACGTCGCCATCGACGCGGATCATCGGCGGCAGCCCGGCGGACAAGTGCAGGTCCGAGGCCTTGTTCTTCACCGAGAAGGCAAGCAGTTCGGCAATGTCCATCTGTCGTTTTCCTCAACCGATCGTCGTGGATCGCATGAATTCGATACTGCATCAGACAGCCGGCGGCAGTGCCGGACGTGGTGCGCCGCAGCGCGTGACGCAGCCGCCAACCAATCACCCGGAAGATAGCGCCTGAACCCCCTTGCAGCTGTCCTGATACTACTCGGCCAGGCGGCCGTGCGGCCAGTCTTTCGCTCGGCGGGAACATGGACTGCCGGCACGTTTTGCGAGGTTCGCAGGCAAGCTGCGCGACGACGACGCAGCGGCGCCATCCATCACCATCTGCCCTGACGGCGCAAACGCGGTTACGCTGTCGCGTGCGCTGCCATCAGGGCGGCGCTCCGGATCAGTCGAGGAACCTGCATGACACGACTTGCCTTCATCGGCGGCGGCAACATGGCGCGCAGCCTGATCGGCGGCCTGCTGAAAACGGGCGTAGCCGCCGCCAGCATCAACGTGGCCGAGCCGCTGGCCGAGGCTCGCCACGCGCTGGGACGCGAGTTCGGCGTGGCCTGCTATGCCGAAAACCGGCTGGCTGCGGCAGAGGCCGAAGTGATCGTGCTGGCGGTCAAGCCACAGATCATGCCGGCGATCCATACCGAGCTGCAGGACAGCCTGCAGCGGCACCGCCCGCTGCTGATCTCGATCGCCGCGGGCGTGCGGCTGGATCAGCTCGAGCGCTGGTTCGGCGCCAGCCTGCCGATCGTGCGCTGCATGCCCAACACGCCGGCGCTGATCGGCGCCGGCGCCACCGGCCTGTGCGCCAACAGCCGGGTCAGCCCGCCGCAGAAGGCGCTGGCGCAGCACATTCTGGATGCCGCCGGCATCACCCGCTGGATCGACGACGAGGCGCTGATGGACACGGTCACCGCGCTGTCCGGCTCCGGCCCGGCGTACTTCTTCGCGCTGGTCGAGGCGATGGAGGCAGCCGCGGTGGCGCAGGGCCTGCCGCGCGACAGCGCGCGGGCGCTGGCCGCGCAAACCTGTCTCGGCGCCGGCCGCATGCTGGTCGAGGGCGGCGAGGACCCCGCCGTGCTGCGCCAGCGCGTCACCTC
>JAJZGE010000347.1 GCA_021798675.1 Pseudomonadota bacterium
CGTGCAACGGCGGCTGTCCCGACAAGAGCCGCCCGCTGTACCTTGAGCCCGGCATGCAGCTCGGCTTCGACGCGCCCACCGGCGGCGCCGCCTACGACGAATACGTCTCCGATCCGGCGCACCCGGTGCCGTTCCGCGCGCGACCGATCCAGCCGATCGGCTACGACCACGGCCTCACTTGGTCGCAGTGGCTGGTGGACGACCAGCGCGAAGCCTCCGGCCGCACCGACGTGCTCAGCTATGAGACCGCGCCGCTCACCGCACCACTGACCATCGCCGGCGTGCCGGTGGTGCACCTGATCGCCTCCACCAGCGGCACCGACAGCGACTGGGTGGTGAAGCTGATCGACGTGTATCCCGACCAGGTGGCCGAGCAGCCGGAAATGGGCGGCTACCAGTTGGCGGTGTCGATGGACATCTTGCGCGGCCGCTACCGTACCGGCTGGGACAACCCCGAAGCGCTGACGCCCAACAAGCCGTTGGCCTACCGCTTCGACCTGCCCGCCGCCAACCACGTGTTCCTGCCTGGCCACCGCATCATGGTGCAGGTGCAGTCGAGCTGGTTCCCGTTGTACGACCGCAACCCGCAGACCTTCGTGCCGAACATTTTCTTCGCCAAGCCGGCGGACTACGTGAAGGCCACCCAACGCGTGTACCACGCACCCGGCGAAGCCAGCTACATCGCGCTGCCGGTGGTGGGGCACTGATCCCGGCAAGGACTTTGCGCTGCCGGCATCTCCAGGTCATGCAGAGGTGCGGCCCTGGTTGGCCGCACCGTTGATCTTGGCGATCTCAAGGATCGCCGCAAAAGCAAGCGCCGCGACGATCACTCGTCGCGGCGCTGCTGGTTCGGGCGTGCGGGACGCCCGGACGACCTCAGTTCGTGGTGGCGCCCGCCTCGTTGTTCTCGCGCTCGCCCAGGCGCATGCCGAGGCGGTCGAGGTTGTTCATCGAGATCAGGTGGGCATAGATCCAGCCGAGGATGCCCTCGCGCAGGAACTCCTGTGCGGTCTTCTCGTCGAGCTGGCGCAGCTTTTCCTCATTGACCACGAACAGGCCATTGAGATTGATGATGTTGCCGCCCTGACCGTCCGGAGAGTCGCGACGCATGCTGATGTTGCGCGTCTCCAGCAGGCCGTGCTGGCGCAGCTGGTCCATGAACCAGCGGGTACGCGCCACGTGCTGCTGGAATTCGCCAAGGAAACCCACGGCGCGGGCCAGCATCTCGGAGTCGCTGCCGTCTTCGTTGAACAGACGGTCACCTTCGGTGGCGTTGAAGCCTTCGTACCCCTCGTCGAGGAACACGGCGAAATCGTCACCTTCCTGGCCGGCCGGCTTCTCCGCCAGGACGAACGGATAACGGCGCACGAAGGCGGGGATGTAGATGTTCGGCGCCCACTGGCCGTTGGCATCGACGAACAGGTTTTCGTTCTGGCGCAGGCCTAGCAGCGCTACCGGGCCGGCATCGCTAATGTCGTTGCCGGCGAACACGATCGGCATGTCGCGCGCGGCGAGGCCGAATTCGACGCCGGTGAGCGGCACCGAGTGGGCCTGCAGCGCGAACTTCATGTTCGGGATCGGCTTCAGGCGCAGATCCTTGTGGTCGTTGCGGTTGAGCGGCACCGGGCGCTCGTAGAAAAGAACTTCAGCCACGTTATTACCTCTGCCCCGCCGTGCCGGGGTTGCCACCATCGGCTTCCCCTCCCAAACCCGGCGTCGGGTCTACAGACGAACAAGCACTATATCAGTGCCAGCGCCTGCCCGCGAACCCCCCGGCACCCAGGCTATCTGCTTGAGCTCAAAGACTTTCGCATGTGTTTTGTCATCAATCTGTTCTATGCTGCAACGCATCCGAGCACCGTTGCAGGGTCTCTTTCTCGCGAGGAAGGACGTACCGCATGCTGATGGGAGTCGCCAACCGGGCCGACCTGCATTCGACCCGCGTGCTGTCGCTGGACGCCGCCGGCCGCATCCTGGACTGGATCAGCTGGCAGGACGCCGCGTGCCTCTATGTGCGCGGCGTGGTGGCGTGGACGCTGGGCGACCCCTGCCTCACCGTGCACGGCGGCCACAACCGCGCACTGGGCGTGCAGAGTCGGCTCGACCTGCACCCCATCATCGCCAGCACCGGCCATTGCCGCGAGCAGGCGATCGACCCCGCGCCCGCGCTCACCAACACCGCGCTGTTCGCCCGCGACCGCCACCTGTGCCTCTACTGCGGCGAGCATTTCAGCCGCGGCGAGCTGACCCGCGACCACGTGCAGCCGGTCTCCAAGGGCGGCCGCGACGAGTGGGAGAACGTGGTCAGCGCCTGCATGGCCTGCAACCTGAAGAAGAGCAACCGCACCCCGCAGCAGGCGCACATGCCACTGCTGGCCGTGCCCTACCGGCCAAGCTGGGTGGAACACCTCATCCTGTCGAACCGCAACATCCTGGCCGACCAGATGGACTTCCTGGTCAGCCACCTGCCGCGCGAGCGGCGGCGCGCGCTGAGCTGAACGACCCGGCGCCCGTCCCGCCACGGCCAGCCCGCCGCCCTTGCCCTGCCCCGCCGCCGGGCCAACAATAGGCGGATGAAGGATCCTGCACGCTACCCCCACCTGGCGACGATCGAGTCGCCGGCCGACCTGCGCCGCGTTCCCGACGAGGAGCTGCCCGCCGTCGCCGACGAACTGCGCCAGTACCTGATCGAGGCCGTGGCCAGCTCCGGCGGCCACTTCGGTGCCGGGCTGGGCGTGGTGGAGCTCACCGTGGCGCTGCACCACGTGTTCGACACGCCCTCCGACCGCCTGGTGTGGGACGTGGGCCACCAGTGCTACCCGCACAAGATCCTCACCGGCCGCCGCGACCGCATCACCACGATCAAGAAGAAGGACGGCCTGGCACCGTTCCCGCGCCGCGAGGAAAGCGAATACGACACCTTCGGCGTGGGCCACTCGTCCACCTCGATCTCGGCCGCGCTCGGCATGGCCATCGCCGCGCAGCGCAAGGGCGATCCGCGCAAGTTCGTGGCGGTGATCGGCGACGGCGCGATGACCGCCGGCATGGCGTTCGAGGCGCTCAACCACGGCGGCGACGTCGAGCCGGACATGCTGGTGGTGTTCAACGACAACGGCATGTCGATCAGCGAGAACGTGGGCGCGATGACCCGCATGATGTCGCGCGCGCTGGCCAGCCGTCGCCTGAACGCAGTGCGCGAGAAGGCCAAGCGCGCAATCCCCAAGCAGTCGTTCGCCGGCCGCTTCTTCAAGCGCTGGGAGGAGCACGCCAAGGGCATGTTCGTGCCGTCCACGCTGTTCGAGGAGCTGGGTTTCCACTACACCGGCCCGATCGACGGCCACAACATCCCGCAATTGCTGGCCGCGCTGCGCACGGTGAAGAACCTGCCCGGCCCGCAATTGCTGCACGTGATCACCACCAAGGGCAAGGGCTATGCCCCGGCCGAAGAGGCGCAGATCGAATACCACGCGGTCGGCCCGTTCGATCCGCAGGCCGGCCTGGCGAAGAAATCCGCGCCGGCCAAGCCCACCTACACCGACATCTTCAGCGACTGGCTGTGCGACCAGGCCGCGGCCGACGACCGCCTGATGGGCATCACCCCGGCGATGCGCGAGGGCTCGGGCCTGGTGCGCTTCTCCAAGGCCTACCCCGAGCGCTATTTCGACGTGGCGATCGCCGAACAGCACGCGGTGACGCTGGCCGCAGGCATGGCCTGCGAGGGTGCCAAGCCGGTGGTGGCGATCTACT
>JAJZGE010000348.1 GCA_021798675.1 Pseudomonadota bacterium
GCCGCGCCCGATCTACATCGATCCAACGCTTCCGGCCGCCAAGCTGTACATGGCGATCAGCCAGAAATTCCCCGGTGAATTCGTCGATTTCATCAACTTCAGCGAGGACGGCCGCGAGCTGCTGTTCAGCGTGAGCAGCGACCGCGACCCGGGAACCTACTACCTGATCGACACCGAACACTACAAGGTGGTCAAGCTGTTCGCCGCGGCGCCCTGGATCGATCCGTCGAAGATGGCCGAACGCATCCCGATGCATTTCAAGGCCAGCGACGGCTTGGAGCTGGAAGCCATCCTCACCGTGCCCAACGGCGTGCCGATGAACAACCTGCCGATGGTATTGCTGCCGCATGGCGGTCCGCACGGCGTCAGCGACGACTGGTTCTTCGACGGCGATGCACAGTTCCTCGCTAGCCGCGGCTACCTCGTGCTGCAGGTGAATTACCGCGGTTCCAGCGGCCGCGGCCTGGACTTCGAGCAGGCCGGCTTCCTCAAGTGGGGCACGCGCATCCAACAGGACCTGATCGACGGCGTGAAATGGGCCGAGCAACAGCAGTATGCCGACCCGAACCGGGTCTGCGTGTACGGCGGCAGCTTCGGCGGCTACTCGGCGATGATGTCGGTGATCCGCGCGCCCAAGCTGTTCAAGTGCGCGATCGGTTACGCCGGCATCTACGACCTGGCCATGATGTACAAGAAGGGCGACATCCGCACGGACCAGTTCGGCAGGAATTACCTCGCCACCGTGATCGGCAAGGACGACGCTGCGCTAGCCGCGAACTCACCGGACAAGCTCGCCGACCGGATCGACGTGCCGGTGCTGCTGATCCATGGCGAAGACGACCAGCGCGCGCCGTTCGCCCAGGCCAAGGCGATGCGCGCCGCACTGGAGGCCGCGCACAAGCCGTACGAGTGGATGAGCAAGCCCGACGAAGGCCACGGCTTCTACACCGAAGCCAACAACGTGGATCGTCTCAACCTGATGCAGGCGTTCCTGGCCAAATACATCGGTGCGGGCGCCACGGCTCCCTGATACGGGGGCGAGCCCTGCCGCGCCCATGGCCCTCGGCCAGGCGCGGCAGGCGGCTCAGAGCAGCACCGGCCGGTCCGGCAATTCGTCCTGGCGCGGCGCCCCATCGGCGGGAAAGTGGCGTTCAAGCAGCTCATGTACCGCTTCGATGCCGCGCAGGCTGCCTTCGCGCCATTGGCCTTGCGCGTAGGCCGTGCGCATGTGCTCGCACACCAGGCGCCATTCGTCGGACGCCACCCGCTTCGCCATGCCGCGATCGGCGACGATCTCGATACGACGCTCGGCCAGCAACACGTAGATCAGCACGCCGTTGTTGTGCTCGGTATCCCAGACCCGCAAATGCTCGAATACCTGGCGCGCACGCGCGGGCGCATCCAGCCCGGCGATCACGGCCAGCGGCGCAAGCCGCGATTCCACGGCAAGCCGGACCTCGCCAAGGTGCCGACGCTCGCCCTCGGCGACCGCCGCGGCGATGTCGTCGAGCAGGCCGGAAGGGAAGCGGCGATGCAGCTGGAACCAGCCCTCGCCGAGGTTGGCGAGCAGGCGTTGCAGGCGTGCCATGTCACCAGCTCCCCGAAGCGCCGCCGCCGTTGAAGCTGCCGCCGCCACCGCTGAAGCCGCCACCGCCGCCAAAGCCACCGCCGCCGCCGAACCCGCCTCCCCCGAAGCCGCCACCGCCCCAGCCACCGAAGCCACCCCAGCCGCCGCCACCGATCGAGCGGCCGGCACCGGCCGGCAGCAGCATCAGCAACCCACCCACGATGCCACCGAGAATGCCCATGCCCACCGAGGCCATCAGCCAGAACAGGCCGCCCATGACCAGGCCGCCCAGCGGCGCGCGCACGAAGGCGTGCGCACGCCCCAGCATGCCGCGCAGGACGATCCAGGCGAAGAACCCGATCCCCAGCAGGCTGTTGAGATCCAGGCCGGGCCGCTGCCGCGGCGCCCTCTGCGCCGGCGGCGGCAAGGGCTCGCCGTCGATCAGCTGGGTCAGCGCGCCGACGGCGGCCTGGATGCCGCCAAAGTAATCGCCGGCGCGGAACTTCGGCACGACATACTCGCGAATGATGCGCGCGGAGGCGGCGTCGGGGATCGCCCCCTCCAGCCCTGCGCCGACCTCGATGCGCACGGCGTGGTCGTCCTTGGCGACCAACAGCAGCACGCCGTCGTCGACGCCCTTGCGGCCGACCTTGTTCGCCATCGCGACGTCGATGGAATAGCTATCGATGTCCTGCGGCTTGGTGCTGCCCACCATCAGTACCACCAGCTGCGCGCCCTTGGCCTTCTCCAGCGCCACCAGCTGCGCATCGAGCTGGTCCACCTGCTGCGCACTCAGCGTGCCGGTGAGATCGGTAACGTGCCGCACCAGCTTCGGCACGGCGGCTTCGGCATGCAACCATGCCGGCAGCAGCATGACCGCCGCCAGCAGCCATAACCACAGCGCACGCGGGCGGCGCGCGCTCATCTCAGTGCGCCGAGGCGGCGGGCGCCGGCGCCGCGCCGCCGAAATCGACCTTCGGGGCGGTGGAGATCGCCTGCTCGTCCTGCACGCTGAAGTTGGGCTTCACGGTGTAGCCGAACATCTTGGCGGTAAGGTTGTTGGGGAAGGTGCGGATCATCGAGTTGTAGTCCTGCACCGCCTGCACGTAGCGCTGGCGCGCCACGGTGATGCGGTTCTCGGTGCCCTCCAGCTGCGCCTGCAGGTTCTGGAACAGCCCGTCGGCCTTGAGGTTGGGATAGTTCTCGCTGACCGCCATCAGGCGCGACAGCGCATTGCCCAGCTGACCCTGCGCAGCCTGGAACTTCGCCAGCGCCTGCGGATCGTTCGCCAGCGCCGGCGTCATCTGGATGCTGCCCACCCTGGCGCGCGCGTCGGCCACCTCGGTGAACACCTTTTCCTCGTGCTGGGCGTAGCCCTTCACCGTGGCGACCAGGTTCGGCACCAGGTCGGCGCGGCGCTGGTACTGGTTGAGCACTTCCGACCAGGCGGCCTTGACCGCCTCGTCCTGCCGTTGCATGGCGTTGTAGCCGCAGCCACAAAGACTGATCGCGACCAGCAGCAGCACGAGATTGCGCAACAGCTTCATGGCAAGGCTCCGTTCGAACGAGGTGGGCATTCCAGCACTACGGAGGTGGCGGCGCAAACGACCTAGCGCAAGCCCAGCACCAGGCCCCAGCTCAGCACCGTCAACACCATCAGCAGGAACACGGCGGCCGACCCCATGTCCTTGGCGCGACCGGCGAGTTCGTTGAATTCGGGGCTGACCTTGTCCACCACCGCCTCGATGGCGGAATTCAGCAGCTCAGCCGAGAGCACGAGAAAAGCCGGCGCCACCAGCGCGAGCTTCTCCAGCGCATCGTTGCCCAGCCACAGGCCCAGCGGGATCAGCACCACCGCCAGCATCGCCTCCAGCCGGAACGAAGCCTCGTGCCGCCAGCCCGCCTGCAGGCCTCGCATCGACCAGCGAAAGGCGTTCCAGAGCTGGCTCGGGTTGCCGCGAAAACCGGGGCTGGGCATGGGGTGACGATCTCCGGGGCGTCGCGGTAGCAAGCGGCAATGATGCCATAGGCCGCATATTGCACTGCAGCGGGGCCCGCCCGGTGGATGGGGTACGCTTCGGCGGTTGTGGCGCACCCGACGCCGCGATTCGCCGGTCGCCCAGCGCGGCCGTTGTACTCCTCAGCACGGAATCGTTGCATGGCAATCCAGAATCCACCCG
>JAJZGE010000349.1 GCA_021798675.1 Pseudomonadota bacterium
TGAGCATACGCCGTGGCGGTTCGGCGACGCGCCGGTGACATAGCTGGACAGCTGGCAGCGCCCCTCGACCATGATGCACAGGCTGCCGAACGCGAACACTTCCAGCGGCACCGGCGAGCCTTCGCACAGGCGTTCCACCTGCTGGATCGACAACACGCGTGGCAGCACCGCGCGGCTGATGCCGAAGCGTTCGTGCATGTAGCGCAGCGCGGCGGCGGTGGTGGCCGAACCCTGCACCGACAGATGCCGTTTCATCGCCGGGTGCGCGCGCGTGGCGTAATCGAGCACCGCCAGCTCGGCGGCGATGATCGCGTCGCAGCCGAACTCGGCCGCCTTGTCCACCGCCGCAAACCACTGGCTGATCCGCGCGCTGTCGGGGTAGGTGTTCAGCGCCAGATAGACCTGCCGCCCGCGCTGATGTGCGTAGGCAATGCCGGCGCGCAACTCGGTGTCGTCGAAGTTCAGCCCGGGGAAGGCGCGGGCGTTGGTCTGATCGCGCAGGCCGGCGTATACCGCATCGGCGCCGGCGTCGATCGCGGCTTGCAGCGCCGGCAGGTTGCCGGCAGGACAGACCAGTTGCATGGGCATCTCGGCGTGGCGGGGCAGTGCGCATGGTGGCGCTTGCCGGGCGCCGTCGCGTTGATATGGATCAGCTGCGGCGGTCATCGCAGCGACTAGCATTCACCTGTGAGAGCACAGGCATTGCACGGATCCATGGAGTCGACGTGAACACGCACAGGTTGGCCGCGACCGCGGCGGGGTGGCGGACATGAGCGAATATATCGAGGCGTGGCAGTGCATCGGTTGCGGCAAGATCGAGGCACCGCAGCCGTGCATCGGCGTCTGTCGCGACCGCAAGATCCTGATGGTGGGCAAGGACGAGCACCAGCGCGTGCTGGACGCCATGCACGAGCTGCGGCAGCAGTTGCTGGCCGCGCAGGCGGTGCTGTCGCAGCTGGCGTGGTCGACCCCGCGCGATGGCCAGTGGGAAAGCTCCTGGCGCGCGCTGCAGGCGCGTGCGCGGGCGCTCCCGGGCCTGCTGGGGCCGATCGACATCGAGGCGAGCGGCGACTGAAGGACACCTCGAATCACTGGAACCCCGACTCGCGCAGGCGATGTCGCCCCACCTTCGTTAGCGCGCTGTCGCGGAACCCCGCATCGGCGTAGGGCGGGCACTGCCCGCCGCTTTGTGCCATGACGATCCGGGCGGAAGCCGGCGGGCGGTGCCCGCCCTTACGGTGTGAACCGGCCCTGCGGCCCCATGTGTGTTGCGCGATAGCGCGCCGCCAGGGGTAGGGCGATACCTGCCCTCGAACATCACGCAACCGATGGATTCAAGCGGCTGAGCCGCGCTTTGTAAGGGCGGGCAGTGCCCGCGGAAGCTCAGCGTGTGCTGCTGAGGATCGTCCACAGCGCGTCGACGCGCTGCTCCACCGCGGCGTCGGGCACGATCGGCTTGCTCCAGCGACGGCTGGTTTCGGCCGGCCACTTGTTGGTTGCGTCGATGCCCAGCTTGGAGCCGAGCCCGGCGGTCGGGCTGGCGAAGTCGAGATAGTCGATCGGCGTGTTCTCCACCAGCATGGTGTCGCGCGCCGGATCGACGCGGGTGCTGATCGCCCAGATCACCTGCGACCAGTCGCGCACGTCGATGTCGTCGTCGGTGATGATGACGAACTTGGTGTAGGTGAACTGGCGCAGGTACGACCACACGGCCATCATCACGCGCCGCGCGTGGCCGGCGTACTGCTTGCGGATGCTGACCACCGCGATGCGGTAGGAACACGCTTCCGGCGGCAGGTAGAAATCGACGATTTCCGGAAACACCTTCTGCAGGATCGGCACGAAGATGTCGTTCAACGCCATCGACAGCACCGACGGTTCGTCGTGCGGTGCGCGGCCCATGTAGCTGCCGTGGTAGATCGCATCCTGGCGCAGGCGCATGCGCTCGATCGTGAGCACCGGGAAATGGTCCTGCGCGTTGTAGTAGCCAGTGTGGTCGCCGAACGGTCCCTCCAGCGCGGTATCGCCGGGATGGATGAAACCTTCCAGCAGGATTTCCGCGCCGGCCGGCGCGTCCAGCCCGGTCAGTTCGCTGCGCCACACGCGCGTGCGCTGGCCGCGCAGCAGGCCGGCGAATTCGTATTCGGACAGCGTGTCCGGCACCGGCGCCACCGCGGCCAGCATGGTCGCCGGATCGGCACCGATCGCGACCAGGACGGGAAAGGGTTGGTCCGGATGCGCGGCCTGCCAGTCGGCGTAATCCAGCGCGCCGCCGCGATGTGACAGCCAGCGCATGATCACGCGGTTCGGCCCGATCACCTGCTGGCGGTAGATCGCCACGTTCTGCCGCGGCTTCTGTATGCCGCGCGTCACCACCAGGCCGAAGGTGATCAGGCGGCCAGCGTCCTCCGGCCAGCAATGCTGGATCGGCAGGTGCGCGAGGTCGATCTCGCTGCCGCGCAGGGTTTCGTCTTCGAACGCCGCCTCGCGCACGCGCTGTGGCGCCACGTGCGCCAGCTGCGCCAGCTCCGGCCAGGTAGCCAGCGCATCGCGCAGGCTGGACGGCCAGCGCGGCTCCTTGATCGAGGCGAGCAGCTGGCCCAGTTCGCGCAGGCTGGCCAGCGGCCGCCCGGCGAGCGCTGCCTCGATGCGCGCACGATGGCCGAACAGGTTGCCGAGCAGCGCGTGCGACGAGCCTGCCGGCTGCTCCATCAGCAGGGCCGGGCCGTTCTCGCGCAGCGCGCGCAGGCACAGTGCGGTGGATTCCAGCCGCGGGTCCACCGGCGCGCGCACGCGCTGCAACTGCCGTTGGCGCTCGAGCGCGGCGAGGAAACTGCGCAGGTCGTGAAAGCTCACGCGGCGGACCCGGGATGGTTGGGGATCGCCAGCTGGCCGTTCTCGTCGCCTTCGGTGAGCAGCTGGCGATGGATCAGCTGCAGCGATTCCAGCAGCCGCGCACGGGCCTCGGTGGCGAACGGATTTTCCTGCTGGATCGCGGCAAACAGGTGGCCGGCATCGCCGCGCACCGCGGCCAGCATGTGCTTCAGGCCCTGGAACGAAGGCGGTGCCAGCGTCATGTCGTCATCCACGCCCATGTCGATCAGGCCCTTGGCGAGAAAAAAGGCGAGCGCGTGCGTGTTCGCCATGGCGCGGTCGTGAGTGGCCGGATCCTGCCCGATCACCTCGCAGCCTAGATCGACAAACAGCTGGTGCGCGCGTGCCGCGGCATCGGGGTGCCGCGGGCTGGCACAGATCACCGTGCGCAACGGGCGTTCGCCGCGGGCGAGGCTGAGCGGGCCGAACAGCGGATGCGTGCCGGCATGCGGAATCTGCGCGCCGAGCAGCTCGTCCATGATCGCGCAGGGGTGCATCTTCACGCTGCCCACGTCGATCACGGTCTGCCCGGCATGCAGATGCGGGCGCAGTGCGCGCAGCGCGCCGGCCATCATCGGCACCGGCATGGCCAGCACGATCCACGATGCGCCGTCGATCGCAGCGACGGCCGAGGCCGCAGCCAGCCCGGCCGGCACCGTGCCACGGGGATCGTAGGCGCGCACGGTCTGGCCGGCGTCGAGCAGCAGGTCGGTGAGGGCGTGGCCGAAGCGGCCGAAGCCGAGGATCGCAAACGACATGGGCGGATACCTTGGGTCGGGGGCGCGCGCGGCCCGGGCAGGCATCCGCGGCGCCGGGGGCGTCGCGCCGATCATGCCTCATGTTGCGCCGTCGCCCGACCGCGGCCACTGCC
>JAJZGE010000350.1 GCA_021798675.1 Pseudomonadota bacterium
TTCCAGCCTTCGTCGCCCTCGGCGATGGCCGCGGCCAGCAACTCGCCCGCCGCGCAGGTCGGCGCGAGGCCGTGGCCGCCGAAGGCTTGCGCCCACCACAGACCGGCGTCGTCGCCCTCGCCGCGGCCAAGCTGGGGCATCTGGTGGCGCGCGTAGCTCATCAGGCCCGACCATGCATAGTCGATCTTCGCTTCGCCGAGTCGCGGGAACACCCGCGCCATGTCGCGCCTGAGCAGACGCTGCACGGCTTGCGGCGAGCGGTTGCGGATGGAGATGCGGCCGCCCCAGAGCAGGCGCGTGTCGGGCAAGCCACGGTAGTAATCGAAGGCGAAGCGCGTGTCGTACACCGCTGCACGGGTGCCGAGGCATTCGGCGAGGCGGTCGCCCAGGGGCTCGGTGGCCATCACGTAGGTGGCGATCGGGAGCACCGCGCGATCGATCGGCTTGCGCAGGCGGGCGAGGTAGCCGCCACAGGCGAGCACGACTTGTTCGGCCAGCAGCTCGCCATGCGGGGTGCTGAGCAGCCAGCGCGAACCTTCGCGCTTGAGTTGCCGCACTTCGCTTGCCTCGTGGATGCAAACGCCGTGCCCGGCCGCGGCATGCGCCAGGCCGATGGCGTAGTTGAGAGGATGGAGATGCAGCGCGTTGCGCTCGTACAGTCCGTCGAAATAACGGTCGCTCAGCACACGCTCGCGCAATTCCTCCTGCGGCAGCCAGTCCCAGTACACGCCGAAGCGCTCGGCGAGCAACTGCTGTCGCTGGCGCAGCACCTCTGGATCGCGGAACCAGTTGGCCCAGATCACGCCTTCGTCCACCGCATCGCAGGTAATGGCGTACTGCGCCACGCGGGCGCGGATCCGCCCGACCGCGGCCGTGGTGAGGCCGAACAGCGCACGGGCATGCGCTTCGCCAAGCTGGTCGAGCAGCGACTGTTCGCCCAGCGAATAGCCCGCGAAGACAAAGCCGCCATTGCGGCCGGAGGCGCCGAAGCCGATACGCTCGCGCTCCAGCAGCACCACGTCGCGCACGCCACGCTCGGCCAGCCCCAGGGCGGTGTTCAGCCCCGCGTAGCCACCGCCGACGATGGCAATGCGTGTTTCCTGCCGTCCCTGCAACGGCGTGTATGTCTCGTACGGCGTCGCCGTGTCGGCGTAATACGACGGAACAGGCGGTTGCTTCATGCCCGAACGCCCCCTATGCGTCAGCAAGACCTTGGAGCATAGCCCATTCGTCGCGCCAGGCTCACCGCACCAAGGTTCCTGCAAGGGCCGTTCGTCGCTGCGGCTCGGGGTACATCGCAGGATCCGCAAGAAGCCCAGCGCCCCAGCATCGCCGCCCTCGAAGGCATGGTTCGACGCACCACCGGAATTGCCACGCACACCAGAAGAGCCCAAGCCCCGGAGACGTCGGCCTTCCGCGCATGGCGGAAGGCCCACCAAGTGCGCTTTTTTTAATTACCTCGCCAGGCGTGTGTTCTCCGAGCCCGAGGCGGTGCCGCAGGACGCGCTGGCGATTCCGGCATGGCATCGCCATGCCGGTCCGCGCTGGATCAGAGCGTGGCGGCGATCTCGCGCACCACCGGCGCCAGGCTTGGATCCTGCAGCGCCATGTGCATGGTCGCGCGTACCAGGCCGGCCTTGTTGCCGCAGTCGAAGCGGGTGCCTTCGAAGCGATACGCCAGCACCTTGCCCTGCTCTTTCAGCAACGCATCGATGGCATCGGTCAGCTGGATTTCGCCGCCGGCGCCGGGCGTGGTCTGCTCCAGCAACTGGAAGATGCGGCCCGGCAATACGTAGCGACCGACCACGGCCAGGTTGGACGGCGCGTCGGCGGGCTTGGGCTTTTCCACCATGTGGCGGATCCGCGCGCTGCGTTCATCGATGCGGGTGGCGTCAACGATGCCGTACTTGTCGGTTTCGTTCTGCGGCACTTCCTCCACCGCGATCACGCCGGCGCCTTCGCGTTCGCCCAACTCGGCCATCTGGCGCAGCGCGCCCCTGCCGGCACCGTTCCAGATCAGGTCGTCTGGCAGCACCACGCCGAACGGCTCGTCGCCCACCACCGGCTTGGCGCACAGCACGGCATGGCCTAGGCCCAACGCTTCGGGCTGGGTCACGAAGATCGCCCGCACGTGCCTGGGCAGCGTGCCCTGTACCAGCGCCAGCAGTGCGTCCTTGCCCTTTTCCTGCAGCTTCGCCTCCAGCTCGTAAGCCTTGTCGAAATAGTCCGCAATGGCGTGCTTGTAGCGATTGGTGACGAAGATCAGCGTGTCGGCACCGGCATCGACGGCCTCGTCGACCGCGTACTGGATCAACGGCCTGTCGAGTACCGGCAACATCTCCTTGGCTACCACCTTGGTAGCGGGCAGGAAACGCGTGCCCAGGCCGGCCACCGGGAACACCACCTTGCGCAAGGGCTTGCTCACTCACATCTCTCCGCTTTCATGGTGACGAATCGGGATCACATTGTCCGGCTGCGCTGCCTCGCTCCAACGGAACGAGGGCAGCAGGCTGGAAACGCAGCGCCGCAGTTCTTCGTCGTTGTCGGCAGCGACCATCTCGGCCGCCTTGTGCATCATGGCCTGCAGCAGCTCCCAGGACACCTGGCGATGCTGCGCCAGGAAGATCTTGGCATGTGTCGTGGCGCAGTACTGCTCGAGCGGATGGAACAGTTCCTCGAACAGCTTCTCTCCCGCGCGCAGGCCGGTGTAGACGATGGGGATCTCGCTGCCGGGCTTCTTGCCGGCCAGCCGGATCATCTGCTCGGCGAGATCGCGGATCTTCATCGGCTCGCCCATGTCCAGCGCGAAGATCTCGCCGCCCTTGCCCAGGCTGGCCGCCTGCAGGATCAGCTGGCAGGCCTCGGGGATGGTCATGAAGTAGCGCGACATTTCCGGATGGGTCACGGTGACCGGACCACCCTCGCGGATCTGCTGGCGGAACAACGGCACCACCGAACCCGCCGAATCCAGCACGTTGCCGAAACGCACGGTGACGTAGCGCGTGTCGGCGTGTGCATCCAGGTTCTGGCACCAGATTTCGGCAATGCGCTTGCAGGCGCCCATCACACTGGTGGGGTTGACCGCCTTGTCGGTGGAGATCAGCACGAAGCACTCTACGCCCGCCTCGGCCGACAGGTCGGCCATGGTGCGCGTGCCCAATACGTTGTTGAGGAACGCCGCGCGCAACTGGTGCTGCAGCATCGGCACGTGCTTGTAGGCCGCGGCGTGGAATACCACCTGCGGACGCGTCTCGGCCAGCACCCTGCGCATCAGCACACTGTCCACGCAACTGGCCAGCACGCCCTCCAGCAGCAGATCCGGATAATTCGCGCGCAGCTCGCGGGTGATCTTGTAGAGGTTGAACTCGCTGTGGTCGACCACCACCAGCGACTGCGCTCCGAGCCGGGCCACCTGGCGGCAAAGTTCCGAACCGATCGAACCGCCGCCGCCGGTGACCAGCACGCGCCGGCCGCCCATGGCCTCGCGGATCGCCGTCCAATCCAGCTCCACCGCGTCGCGTCCGAGCAGGTCCTCGATCGCCACTTCCTTGATTTCGCTGGGCTGGGCGCGCCCCGCGAGCACGTCGTCGAGTCGCGGCACCGTGCGGTACGGCAAGCCGCTGGCATCGCACAGCGCCACCACGCGGCGCATCTCGCCAGCCGAGGCACCCGGCAGGGCGATCAGCAGCATCTCCACGGCCGCCTCGCGCGCGATCTCGGACAACTGGTCGAACTGG
>JAJZGE010000351.1 GCA_021798675.1 Pseudomonadota bacterium
GGCCTGCCAGTCTGGCAGCCGCGCCATCAGCAGGGCCAGCTCGGCGAACCCGCAGTGCACGCCGAGCCGCGCCATCGGCACGAGCGGCACGCGCGCAGCGCAGCGCAGGCATTCGGCAGCGGTGCCCCCATACGCGCGCATCAGGCCGCCGGCGCCCAGCTTGATGCCGCCGTACCAGCGCGTCACCACGGCGACCACCTGATCCATCCGCTGGCCATCGATCGCCTGCAGGATCGGCCGGCCGGCGGTGCCGCCGGGCTCGCCGTCGTCATGGAAGCGGTAGTCCGCGCCGATGCGCCAGGCCCAGCCGTTGTGCGTGGCCGTCGGGTCGCTCACTTCGCGCACGAAGGCCAGCGCCTGCGCGGCCGATGTCGCCGGTGCCGCCAGCGCGAGGAAGCGGCTTTTCCTGATCTCCGCGGCGTGCCGGCAGGGTTCGATCAGGGTGTGCAGCGGTTCGCTCATGGCCAGATCGGCAGCATCATGCGGGTGGGCAAGGTAGCATGACGCGTTTGCCGCCCGAAGATTGCCCGATGATCAACAACGACACCCTGCGCGCCATCCGCTACATGCTCGACCTCAGCGACGCCCGCGTGGTCG
Source organism: Pseudomonadota bacterium (assembly GCA_021798675.1). The sequence goes on from JAJZGE010000351.1 coordinate 598, forward strand.
AGATCACTCATCTGGCCGACCCCGGCTTCGCGCTCACGAAGGAGGACGTGCAGGCGTTTCTGCGCAAGGACGACGAGGCCGGCTACGTCGAGTGCAGCAACGCGGTGCTGGCGCATTTCCTCGACGGTCTGGTGATCCACCGCCGCGGCCGCGACGACAGCCAGCCGCCGCGCCCGGTGGAAAAGCGCGTCACCAACAACGTGGTGCTGAAGAAACTGCGCGTGGCGTTCGAGCTGAAGGACGTCGACATGCACGCGATTCTCGCTGCCGCCGGCTTTCCCATCTCCAAGCCGGAACTCAGCGCGCTGTTCCGCCAGCCCGGGCACAAGAATTTCCGCCTGTGCGGCGATCAGCTGCTGCGCAATTTCCTGAAGGGGCTGACGCTGCGGCTGCGCGGCTGAGCGCGGGCTGCGCCTGTGGTCACGATGCGGGCGAGCTTCGGATACCTCCAGGTGCGGCTTAGCCGATCACCTCGCCCGCCACCGGCCGGCTGAAATCCTGCGGTGTCAGGGTCTGCGTCAGGCGGAACACGCCCTGGTGGATCTTGCGCGGCAGCACCACGTCGAGCACGGTGGTCTGGTGCGGACCGAGCATGCCGAACAGGTCATCGCCGGCGGCGCTTTGCGCCAGTCCGTGGTGCACCAGGCCATCGAGGTCAGTCGGCTGGATGCGGGCGCCATAGGGGCGGTGGCTGGCGACGGCGGGGCGCAGCGTGCGGCGGCGGCTGCCGGGGTCGGCCACGCGCGGATCGCCGGCGAGCAGCGCGTGGTTGAGCAGCAGCGTGATGGTGGTGCGGCTTTTCGAGTTGGCCTGGCGGTCGAGCAGGAAGTTGTCGGGCATCAGGTCGGGACTGGCCTGCGCGCCGGCGGTGAGCAGGAAGCCGGCGCCGCTGAGCGGCTCGCCGGCCTCGTCCAGCAGCCGCACGATCAGCTGGCTGCGCGGGTCGTGGATGTGCACGCGCGGGGCAAACGGGCCGGCTGGCTCCAGCTCCACCTTGTCTGCATCGCGCTCGGCGCTTTCGGCATCGAACGCATCGCACAGGCGGCCGTAGTCGGCCGCGCTGCGCACCTGCAGGCAGCGCAGGATCGCTGCCAGCGTGGCCGGCGCGGCGCTGGCGAGGATGCCGCACGCCTCGCCGGAATGGGCCGCCCCGGCGATCAGCCGGAACGCACTGCGCGGTCCCTGCCGCAGGCTCAGCGATAGCGTGTCGGCCCCCGTGCCATCGCTGCGGCCGGCGAGCGCCAGCACCGCATGGCGCGCGTTGAGATTGGCGGCGGCGAGGCGCACCACGCCGTCGGAACCGTCCTCGCCGGTGTAGCTGTTGAGATGGTCGTAGAGCGAGCGGTCCGGGCGGTCACCGGCCAGCACGAACAGGTAGTGGCCGCTGGCGGCGGGGTCGGGGCCGTGCAGGTGATCGAGGTTGAGCGCCAGCGATTCGGCGCTGCCCAGTTCCAGCCAGTCGAGGATGCGCTGCCCCGGCTGCACGCCGTCCAGCCATGACTTCAGCCGGCCGAGCACGCCCTTGCCGAGCTGTGCCAGCGCCGAGCCGAAATTCGCCGGCGCGAGCATCACCAGGTGGCTGAGCCGGAGCGTGCTGCAACTGCCGGGCCGCTCGCGCTGCGCGCGCAGCCATGCGCGCACCACCGGGCCGCCGGTGGAATGGGTGATGCAGGCGAAGCTGGCGTCGGCGAGGTGCAGCTCGCGCAGCGCATGGTCGAACGCGCGCACCAGATCGGCCATCGTCACTGCATCGTCGAAGCTCACGTACCGGGACAGCCACACGTCCGCCAGCGTCAGCGGCAACCCGCCCGCGGCGGCGCGCTGCTGCAGCTGCTGCGGCATGCGGCCATAGGTGGCGGTGTTGCTGACACTCCAGCCGTGCACGAACACCAGCGTGGTCATGGCTTCACTCCGCGGGACGAGGCAGCGCCATGATGCCGGATCGGCGGCGCGGCGGGCCAGCGGACCCGCGCCCCGCTTACTGCACGGCCAGCCCGGCCGCGGCGGCGTGCGTCGCTGGCTCACCTGCGCGGGTATGGCTGACCAGCTGCAGCGGCTGCCCCCATGGCGTGACGAAGCTCACCACGGTGCGGCTGGCGCCGACCCGCCGCGGCTGACCGATCACGCGGACGTGGCGGGCGCGCAGCCACGCGGCCGCGGCCACCGCGTCGCGGGTGGCCAGCACGGGTTCGGCCGCTGCACGCCGGCCAGGCGGGTTCGTGCGGGAGGTGCCCGCTGACAGTTCGACCATGCTGCCGTCGCCGCAGTCCAGCAGGGCAACGGCCGTCGTGCCCGGGCTCACACCCTCGCTGAGCGGCTCGCAGTTCAGCACCTCGTGGAAAAATCCCACCGCCTGCGGCAGGTTGGGCACGGTCAGCGGCAGGTAGCCGCCGCCGGCGTGGGCAGCGGTTGGCAGGCCGCTCAGGACCAGGCACAGCACCATCAGGGACGAGGACAGCAGCTTGTTCACGGGGCGCAATCCGGGGCGATGCCGGGCAGATGGTCATGCGTCGGTGCATTGCCAAGGGCAGCGGATGCGCCAGTGCGTTTCCTGCGGGAAACGGTTTGACAGCGGGCGCGACGGCTGCGCTACGCTGCCCGCTTTTCCGCGGAGTCGTGGTCATGACGCTGGTGCTGCTGGTGCTGCTGTTGCTGGTCGCGTGGGTGCTGCACCGTCGCGGCCGCCGGCTTGCTGGACATGCGCTGGTTGCGTTCACCGCGCTGCTGTTTCTGGCGGTGGCCTGCGGGCCGCTGCCGCGCTGGATGCTGGATAACCTGCAGCATGGCTACCCTGCCAGGGTCAGCGGGCCGTGGGCATCGCACAATGCGATCGAACTGCTGGGTGCCGGGACCACGCGCATCACGCCGGATGCACCGCTGCAGCCGTCGCTGTTCGCATGGGGGCGCATCGCGCGGGCGGCGATGCTGTATCGCGAGTGCAAGGCGTCCGGACAGCAGTGCCTGCTGCTGGTCAGCGGTGGCGACTCGCAGCATCACGGCCGACCGGAGGCGGTGGTGTATGCGGAGGTGCTGCTGCGGCTGGGCGTGGCGCCAGCGGATCTGCAGTGGGAGCCGCACAGCATGAACACCTGGCAGAACGCCCAGTTCAGCCAGCCACTGCTGCGGGCATTCGACCCG
>JAJZGE010000005.1 GCA_021798675.1 Pseudomonadota bacterium
GCAACTGCAACTCGACCTGGTGCCGGGCATCGCGCCGACAGTGCTGGCCGAACGTCTCGCCGCGCCGCGCGGCAAGCACAGTCTTGGCGACTGGCTGCGCCGTCGTGCGCATCTCGACGCGGCGAAATGCGCGCTGGTGTTCGAGGGCGCCGACAAGGCGGTGCTTGCGGATCCGTCCGCGCTCGCGGCACGGATCAAGGCGCTGCCGCTGACGCTGCGCGCGCCGCGTCCACTGGACGAGGCAATCAGCACCGCGGGTGGCGTGCGCCTGGAAGCGCTGGACGAACACCTGATGCTGAAGGCGCGGCCGGGTACATTCTGCGCTGGGGAGATGCTGGACTGGGAGGCGCCTACCGGGGGGTATCTGCTTACTGCATGTTTTGCCAGCGGATTGCTGGCGGGGCGCGGTGCGGCGCGTTTACTGCAGCGTCAGGCACACGGTTGAGCCTGGGCAAGTCACCATCGTTGCGAACTCGGCCGCCGGCAGGCGACCGAAACCGCTCTGTCGCTTGCGAAAGCAAAAAGAGCAAGCCCGCATCCCAACAGGGAAATGGAACAAAGCTCAACCGAGCGCCCGCACGCGAAAATTCCGCCCCTTGATGCGCCCCGCGCGCAACCGGTCCAGCGCCTTGTTCGCCAAGGCGCGGCTGATCGCCACGTAGGCACGGGTGGCGAATACGTCGATCTTGCCGATGTCCTGTGCGGCCAGCCCGGCGTCGCCGGTGAGCGCGCCGAGGATGTCGCCGGGGCGCAGCTTGTCCTGGCGGCCGGCGTCGATCACCAGGGTCTTCATCGGCGCGAGGTTGAGCTGCTTGCCGCGTGGCGGCGATACGCGCAGTGGGTGCCACGGCAGCGGTTGGCCGAGCTGCGCCTCGATGTTCTGTGCCTTGGGCCGTTCGCGCGGCGTGACCAGGGTGATCGCGAGGCCGCTCTCGCCAGCGCGGCCGGTACGGCCGATGCGGTGCGTGTGCGTGTCCGGATCGTGCGCGATGTCGTAGCTCACCACCAGCGGCAGTGCCGCGATATCCAGGCCACGCGCCGCCACGTCGGTGGCCACCAGGATGCAGCAGCTGCGGTTGGCGAATTGCACCAGCACTTCGTCGCGGTCGCGCTGCTCCATGTCGCCGTGCAGGGCGAGCGCGGAGAAGCCGCGGCGGTCGAGTTCCTGCGCCACCGCGTCCACGTCCTTGCGCATATTGCAGAACACCAGCGCGTGTTGCGCCTGCTCCGCGCTGAGCGTGCCCTTGCCGAGCAACTGCGCGAGGGCGTCCAGCTTTTGCGCCGGGTCCACCTCGTGAAAACGCTGCTCGATCGTGGTTTCCTCGCGGGGCGCCTCCACCGTCACCGCCACCGGCTCGCGCTGCAGGCGTTTGCTCGCCTCGCGGATCCCGTCGGCGTAGGTGGCTGAAAACAGCAGCGTCTGGTGGTGCTTCGCGATGCGCCCGACGATGTCGTCGATCGCCTCGCTGAAACCCATGTCCAGCATGCGGTCGGCCTCGTCCAGCACCAGCATCTGGATGCCGCCGCCGTGCAGGCTGCCGCGCTTGAGGTGCTCCTGCACGCGGCCTGGCGTGCCGACCACGATGTGCGGATCGTGCGTCAGGGACGCGAGTTGCGGGCCCAGCGGCATGCCGCCGCACAGCGTCAGCAGCTTCACGTTGGGGATGTTGGCGGCGAGCTTGCGCAGGGACTTGCTCACCTGGTCGGCGAGTTCGCGCGTGGGGCACAGCACCAGCGCCTGCAGGCGGATGGTTTCCGGCTGCAGGGCCTGCAGCAGCGCGAGGCCGAACGCGGCGGTCTTGCCACTGCCGGTCTGCGCCTGCGCGATCACGTCGCGGCCTGCCAGCATTGGCGGCAGGCTTTGCGCTTGCACCGGCGTCATCTCCGCATAGCCGAGGGTTTCGAGGCTGGCGAGCAGGGCGGGCTTGAGCGGGAGCGTGGCGAAGGCGGTCATGCGCCATGATCGCATCTCTGCTGCCGCAACGTGGCTATTCCAAGGCCGAATCGATGCGGATCTCGCCGCTCAGCACCTTGTGGATCGGGCAGGCGTTGGCGATCTGCAGCAGGCGTTCGCGTTGCTGCCCGTCCAACGGGCCGTACAGGGCGATGCGCCGCCGGATCAGGTTAGTGCCGGCCCCGGGCACGCCGTCGGGATTGAAATCCAGCGCCACTTCGACGCCTTCCAGCGGCCACCCCTTGCGTTCGGCATACATCTTCAGCGTGATCGAGGTGCAGGCACCGAGGCTGGAGAGCAGCAGGCGATGCGGGTCCGGTCCGGCGTTGGCGCCGTGCAGCTCGGTCGGCTCGTCGCCCAGCCACTGGTGGCCATGGTCGTCCTCCAGGCGAACGGTGTAGGGGGTGCTGGCGATGGCGGCCGTCACGTTGGCGGGGGTACTCATGGCGGATCCTGTCGAGGGGTGGGGCTCCACATCTAGCACGTCGCACGCCCGCTTGCGCGCGCTCGGCGTGAAATGCACCGGCTTGCATCTGCGCCTGCGGTCACCGACCCTGTAAGGCCCCTGTTCCAACGAACGTGCTGCCATGGACATCGTTTTCATCGAGGATTTGCGCATCGACGCCGTGATCGGCATCTACGACTGGGAGCGCCGCGTGCGCCAGACGCTGGCCTTCGATATCGAGATGGCGTTCGACAACACCGCGCCGGCCGCCAGCGACGACATCGCGCACACCCTGAACTACAAGGACGTGTCCAAGCGGCTGATCGACTACGTGGGCGCCTCCAGCTTTGGCCTGGTGGAAACCCTGGCCGAGCGCTGCGCCGCGATCATCCGCGAGGAGTTCGGCGTGCGTTGGGTGCGCCTGAAGCTGTCCAAGCCTGGCGCGGTGCGCGGTGCGAAGGCGGTGGGCGTACGCATCGAACGCGGCACGCGGCCCTAGCGTCTTCCGCGGGGTTTTGCCCTGCTTGCGGCGAAGCTTATCCGGCCTGCCGGCGTGCCGCGCGCGCCGGTCCGACTCGAGGAGCGAAGCGAATGGCTTCCCTGCAACAACTACTGGATCTGCCCGGCATGCGTACCGCGTTGGGCCTGCTAGTCCTGCTGCTGCTGGCGTGGCTGGTCGGCGTGCTGGTGCGCAGCGTCCTGCTGCGTGCGGTACAGGGCGTGGCCGCGCGCACGGAGTGGCAATGGGATGACGCGCTGTGCAGGAGGCAAAGCTTCGCCTGGCTTGCGCGGATGGCGCCGACGCTGGTGGTGCAGTACGGCATCGCGCTGGTGCCGAACGTGCCGGGCGACGTGGAGAACCTGGTCGCCAGCATCAGCAGGGCGTTGCTGGTGCTGTTCGTGGCGATGGCGATAAGCAGTGCGCTGTCGGCGCTGGAGGACATCTACCGGGAGACGCCGCGTGGCCGCGAACGCTCGATCAAGGGCGTGGTGCAGCTGGCGAAGATCGTGCTGTTCGTGGTGGCGGGGCTCGTCGTCGTCACCGCGCTCACCGGGCAGCGGATCGGCCTGCTGCTGTCCGGCCTGGGTGCCATGTCGGCCGTGCTGATGCTGGTGTTCAAGGACACCATCCTCGGCTTCGTGGCGGGCGTGCAGCTGTCCTCCAACGACATGCTGCGCGTAGGCGACTGGATCGAGATGCCCCAGCTCCATGCCGACGGCGAAGTGATCGACATTGCCCTGCATACGGTGAAGGTACGCAACTGGGACAAGACGATCACCACCATCCCCAGCTGGCGGCTGATCTCCGACTCCTACAAGAACTGGCGCGGCATGCAGGAGACCGGCGGCCGCCGCATCAAGCGGGTGCTCACCATCGACGCGGGCAGCGTGGGTTTCCTCGACGATGCGGCGCTGGAACGGCTGGCGACACTGCGCCTCCTGGGCGGCTACCTGCCGGCGAAGCAGCGGGAGGTGGAAGACTGGAACCGGGCGCTGGGCGAGGCCGCAGGAGTGGCGGCCAATCGTCGCCGGCTCACCAATCTCGGTACCTTCCGCGCCTACGTGCAGACCTACCTGGATACGCATCCGCACATTCATCGCGGCCTGACCTGCATGGTGCGCCAGCTGGCCAGCGGGCCGCAGGGCATCCCGCTCGAGCTGTACTGCTTTACCGACACGGTGGCATGGGCAGAGTATGAGACCATCCAGGCGGACATCTTCGACCATCTGTTCGCGCTGCTGCCGGAGTTCGGCCTGCGCCTCTACCAGCAGCCCAGCGGCCACGACATGCAGGCCGGACTGGCGCGGCAGGACGGCAGCCGGGCAGAATCGCGCTCTTTGCAGCCTGCGGCATCCTGATGGCACGCGCTTACCTCAGCCTTGGTTCCAACCTCGAACCGCACCGCTACCTGCGCGCCGCGCTGGACGAGCTGCGCGCGCGCTTCGGCGCGATCGAGGTGTCGCCAGCCTATCGCAGCCACTCGGTGGGCTTCGAGGGCGCGGATTTCGTCAACCTCGCGGTGGGACTGGATACCGAACTAGGCCCCGAGGCACTCAACGACTGGCTGCATGCGCTGGAGGACCGCCACGGCCGCCGGCGCGACGTGCCGCGCTACTCGGACCGCACGCTGGACGTGGACATCGTGCTGTACGACGAGCAGGTGATCGATGGTCCCGGCCACCTGCAGATCCCGCGCAAGGAGCTGCGGCACGCCTTCGTGCTGAAGCCGCTGGCCGACATCGCGCCGCAGGCGCGTCACCCCGTCAGTGGGCTGACCATGGCCGCGCTGTGGGCGGTGTTCCCGCAGGAGCGCGAGCCGCTGTCGATCGAGCCGCTCTGATGCCTGCACTGTTACGGCGGCGCGGGCAGTGCTAGAACAACGGCTTCAATCGCAGGGAGGGTGGGGCATGGCCGGAAAGTTCGCCCGCAGTTGGGCATTGATGAAGGCAAGCGCGGGCGTGTTGCGCGCGGACAAGTTGCTGCTGGTGTTCCCGCTGCTCGCGGGCGTGTGCAGCATGGTGGTGGCGGCGAGTTTCCTGGTGCCGGTGGTGCTGGCGATGATCGGTCACCACGCCGATCTGGACGAAGGCCGCTTCTCGCCGTTCTATTACGCGCTGCTGTTCGCGTTTTACCTCGTGCAGTACTTCGTGATCGTGTTCTTCAATACGGCGCTGGTCGGCGTGGCGCTGGCACGCCTGCGTGGTGAATCGGCCGGCCTGGCCGAAGGCTTCGCGCTGGCGCGAGCGCGGCTGGGCAGCATCTTCGGCTACGCCTTGATCGCCGCCACCGTGGGGCTGCTGCTGCGCATGCTGCAGGAACGCCTGGGCCTGATCGGTCGCTTCGTGGTGGGCCTGCTGGGCCTGGCGTGGACGGTGGCTACCTTCCTGGTGGTGCCCGTGCTGGCCAGCGAAGGCATCGGCCCGATGGATGCGGTGAAGCGCAGTGCCGAGCTGCTCAAGCGCACCTGGGGCGAGAACCTGATCGGCAACGTCGGGCTGGGCGCGGTATTCGGCCTGGTGATGTTCCTCGTGGTACTGCTCGCCGGTGCACTGATGGTCGGCGCGGCAGCCACGCAGTCGGTGGCCGCCATGGTGCTGGTGGGTGTGGTGATCGTGGTCGCCTTCATCCTGCTTGGCCTGGTGCAATCCACCCTGCAGGGCATCTATTCCGCTGCCTTGTATCGCTACGCCGAGGCGGGCGAGGTGGGCGGCGGCTTCGACCAGGCGTTGCTGGAATCGGCGTTCCGCACGAAGCACTGATTCACACCGCGAGCGTGCGCCCGCCGTCCACGTTGAGGATTTGCCCGGTCACGTAGGGCGCATCGCGCAGCAGCCACAGCACGGCGCCGGCCACGTCCTCGGGCGAGCCGGCGCGTTGCATCGGGGTGCGGGCAAGCATCGCCTGCTGGTCGTCGTACGGCTTGCCGTCGCTGGGCCACAGCACGGCGCCGGGTGCCACGCCGTTGACGCGCACGTCGGGCGCGAGGTCCAGCGCCAGCGCCCGCGTCATCGCCGCCAGCGCGGCCTTGGCCATGCAGTAGAGCGGATGGTTCGCCAGCGCGCGCTCGGCGTAGATGTCCACCAGGTTGACGATGGCGCCCTGCGCCGCGCGCAAGGCAGGCGTGGCCGCCTGCGCGAGGAAGAATGGCGCCTGCGCGTTCGAGGCGAACAGCTCGTTCCATTGTTCGACGGTGACGGTGCCGACCGGCGTGGGAAAGAACGCCGAGGCATTGTTGACCAGTGCATCGAGACGGCCGAAGTGCGCCAACGTCGCATCCACCAGCATGGTGGGCGCCTGCAGGTCGGCCAGATCGGCCTGCAGCACCAGCGAGCTGCCGGCGCACGCGCGCTCCAGCTCGGCAGCGAGCGCCGCGGCTTCGTCCCGCGAACGACGACAGTGCAGGACGACGCTGTACCCGGCGGCGTGCAGCGTGCGCGCGATCACCGCGCCCACGCGTTTGCCGGCACCGGTGATCAGCGCGACGGGGCGGTCGTGGCGAGGCGGCATGCGATGGTTCCTGCGCGATTCGGATGGTGAGAGCTTGCCGGATCGCTGCCGGCGCGTCACTCATGCGTCGCTGGATGGATGGCGCTTGGGCGCAATGGCTTTGGCCGCCGCGCCGCCGCGCCTGTGCGGCGGAGGCGCCTCGTCGAGATCGCCATGGCCTTCATGGTCGATGCCGCGGCTGAACAACTCGATGGTGGTGGCGGCGACCTGTCCGGTGTCGTAGTAGGCGTAGGCGCCCACGCCCAAGGCACCGATCACCGGCAGCCAGCGCGACAGGCCTTCGCCGACGGCGCGGCGGCTCAGTTTCACGCCGAGCTGCTTGGCCAAGCGCTCCACCACCGTGTAAGACATGCGGCGGAACAGCAGGCGATCGCCCATGCGTACCACCAGGTCGCGGAAGGCCTGCGCCGCGGTGTGGCGGAACAGGCAATACAGCATCTGTTCGCGGCCGAGTTCGGCGTGGCGGCCATAGGCGGCGGCGATGTCGCTGACCATCTGCGCCTGGATCCGCCAGATCGCCATCAGCTCCGGCAACACGGTGAGCCAGCCCAGCGGCCCCGGCGGCAGCGCCAGCGTGCCGGAGGTGAGCGCGGCGCGCTGGGCGGCGCGGCTGGCGATCTGGCGCGCCTGCGCCAGCGGATCGGCGGTGCCGTCCACCTTGCTGCCGGGAATGCGACTGACGAAGTCGAGGATAGCCTGGGTAACCCGGTTCGCCTCCTCCTGGCCGCCTATCACGGCGGGTACCTGGCGGCTGCCGCCGAATGTGTCGGGATGGCTCATGGCGCAGCTCCGGGATGCCGGCAAGGGCGGAGTGAGCGGCCAGTCTAGTCGGAATCTCAACCGCCCCCAGCGTTCACCGGTCCATCCCGGCTCGTGCTGGGGATGGGCGGCGGAGCCGCCCGACGGTCGGGTTCGCGGTTCGACGAGCTCGGCTGTCCGGCAGGCGATGAACTGCCTGCCGCGCACGCAAACTCTCCCCGCGCGTCAGTTCCCCGGCTCCTCCGGGTACTTCCGGCGTCGCCGCCGGAACCTTCCGCGAGCAGGCGTAGCCCCTCGCGCTCGATGGTGATCGCCGCGTTGTAGTCGCGGTCGTGGGCGGCGCCGCACGGCCGGCAGACCCAGTGGTCGTCGTTGCGCCGCAGGCCACCGTACACATGCCCGCAGGCGCTGCAGGTCTTGCTCGACGGATAGAACCGACCCACAGCACTCACCACGCGGCCTCGCCAGGCCGCCTTGTAGACCAGTTGCCGCCGGATCTCGCCCAGGCCGGCATCGCCGACCGAGCGCCGGAACGCCCGCCATCCCGTGCTGCGCCCCATCGCCTTCACGGCCAGGTCCTCGATGCAGATCACCTGCGCGCTCGCCACCAGCCGCGCCGTCAGCTGGTGCTGGTGGTCGCGACGCCGGTCGGCGATGCGGGCGTGCAGGTGGCCGATCCGCTGCCGGGTGACGCGCATGCGGTTCGAGACGTCGATCCGCGTGCCTTTCGGTAAGGCACGCCCCGGATCGAGGCCTTGCCGGCGCGCCGCCGCATCGCGCTGGCGGCCATAGTGTCGCTGGTAGCGGCGCAGCGTCGCCAGGGCATGGCACAGGTGCTTCGGTGCGGCCACTTTCTCGCCGGTGCTCAGCGCCGCGGTGTCCCTCAGTCCCAGGTCGACGCCGATTGACGGCAGCATTGCCGTGAAGGTCGCCGGTGTTGGCACGCCGTCCGCCGTGAAGCACGCGAACCATCGGCCCGCGCCATCCCGGCTCACCGTGACGCTGCGCAGGCGGCCCAGCATCGGCTCGCTCACCCGGAAGCGGACACGGCCGATGCCGTCGAGCTGCACGCTGCCGTGCTTACCCTGGACGGCCACGAGCCCCCGCCGGCGCTGATCCAGCGTGAACCGCGCCGACTGCACCGTGCCAAAGCGCTTGCGCCGTGGCCGCCTCACCCGACCGCTAAAGAAGTTGCGCCAGGCCGTGTCGAAATTTCTCAGCACCTGGTTGAACGGTTCGCGCGGCAGTTCGCCCAGCCATGCCGTTTCCGGGGCCTGGCGCAGCGTGGTGAACAAGCGCGACAGGTCGATGCCCGACAGCTTCGTGCCGTCCGCGCGCCAGGCCGCCTCCTTCTCCCGCAGTGCCCAGTTCCACACCCCCCGCACTGCACCGAACAGGCGCGACAGCACCCGCGCCTGTGCCTTCGTCGGCCGCAGTCGCACGCGGTACGCACGTTCGAGGGTGGCGGGGGATGGGGTACTCACGGCCTCACCGATTGCACGAAGCGTCCATCGTGCAGCCCGACCGTCGCAGCGATTGAGATCAGGGCGCATGGCCGCCGGACGTCCCCCTCGCTCGGCACGATCGCCTGGGCGGCTGCGTGCCGGTCGCGGCGCGACACGCTCCGACGCGACTCCACAGGCCGGCGGGGTCTTCGTCGTCCCTGACTCATCCGTAGTGGGCATGAAGCGGGGATCAACGGGCGGACCAGGAGCCATGACTTGTGGCCCGGTCGATCCGGTCGCTGCGATAGTAATGTTATAACATTACATACATCGTCCGGCGGATACGCCGGACTGCCCACCCGGAATCGGAACCCGACCCCATGAAGCTTTCCCCGCTTGCCCTGAGTCTCGCCGCCGCTCTGTGCGTAATACCCGCCCATGCCCGCGCCGATGAGGTCGCGCCTCCTTCCGCCGCAGCGGCGACCGGCGGCGCTAACGCCAGCCCGTCGGCGGACGGCGACAGCAACCCGGAAGCGGCGCGCAACCGGCGTGCGCCGAAGGTAAGGGACCTCGGTGCGGTCAGCGTCAGCGCAGCGTTGGACCAGGCACGCAACGCGCTGTCGCCGGACACCGGTTCCAGCCAATACGTGATCGACGCGAAGGACATCCAGACGTTGCCGCTGGGTGCCTCCACGCCGCTGAACCAGGTGGTCTTGCAGGCACCGGGCGTGGTGCAGGACTCCTACGGCGGCCTGCACGTGCGTGGCGACCACGCGAACCTGCAGTACCGCATCGACGGCGTGATCATTCCCGAGTCGATCTCCGGCTTTGGCCAGACGCTGGACGCGCGCGCGATCCAGAGCATGAACCTGCTCGACGGCGCCCTGCCCGCGGAATACGGCCTGCGTACCGCGGCCGTGGTGGATATCACCACCAAGAGCGGCGCCGACCTCGGCAACGGCGGCAGCGTCGGCGTCACCGGGGGGTCTTTCGGCACCTTCAATCCGAACCTTTCGCTGTGGGGCAACAGCGGCCGATGGAGCGCCTACTTCACCGTCAACTACCTGCAGAACGACGTCGGCATCGAGAATCCCACCGCCAGTCGCACGCCGATCCACGACCATACCAACCAGGTCAAGGGCTTCGGCGATATTTCCTACCTGATCGACAACGACATGCGGCTGAGTTTCATGTTCGGCTTCGCCAACAACCGCTTCCAGATCCCGAACAACCCGGGGCAGGTGCCGCAGTTCGGTTACCTCGGCCTCACCAGCTTCAATTCGGCCCGCCTGAACGAACGGCAGAACGAGCAGACCCGCTTCGGCGTGCTTTCGCTGCAGGGCAAGTCGGGCAAGACCGATTACCAGGTTTCGCTGGGCCAGCGCTACAGCGGCCTGCAGTACCTGCCCGACAACATCGGCGACCTGATGTTCAACGGCGTGGCCGGCAGCATCCACCAGGCCGATCGTGCAAGCACGTTGCAGGCGGATTTCTCCACGCCGCTGAACGACACGAATACCCTGCGCTACGGCTTGTACGGCAGTGACGACCGTGCCCTCACCACGACCAATTCGCTGGTGTTCCCAGTCGATGCGAACGGCAACCAGTCCAGCACGGTGCCGCTCGGCATCTTCACCAGCGCCCCGATCGTCGCCAGGACGTGGTCCGCCTACGTGCAGGACGAGTGGAGCCTCGGTGAGGACTGGACGGTGAACTACGGCCTGCGCGGCGACGCGTATAAGGCGTTCGGTACCACCCAGAGCCAGCTCAGCCCGCGCGTTGGTGTGGTCTGGCAGGCCACTGGCAGCACCACCGTGCATGCCGGCTATTCGCGCTACTTCACGCCGCCGGCCACCGAGATGATCACCGCCGCGAACATCGCGGCCTTCGCCGGCACCACCAACGCGGTGAAGAACTACGGCGACAACAAGCCGCTGGCCGAGCGCTCCAACTACTTCGATGCCGGCGTTTCGCAAAGCATCGGCAGCCATTGGACGCTGGGCCTGGATACCTATTACCGCGAGGTGCACGACCTGCAGGATGAGGGCCAATTCGGCGCCGCGCTGGTCTATTCCACGTTCAACTACAAGTACGGGCGCGTGGCCGGCACCGAGTTCACCGCCGACTACGACAACGGCCCATGGACCGGCTACTTCAACTTTGCCTGGAGCAAGGCGATGGGCAAGGACGTGGTCACCAGCCAGTACAACTTCGGCCCCGCCGACCTGGCCTACATCGCGAACAACTACATCCATCTCGACCACGACCAGAAATACACCTCTTCCGGCGGCATCAGCTACGCGCTGGGCGACGACACCAAGCTGGGTGCCGACTACCTGTTCGGCAGCGGCCTGCGTCGCGATGGCGCGGTGCCCAACGGCGCCCGCATGCCAGGGTATTTCCAGCTCAACTTCAGCATCTCGCATGACTTCCGGGTCGATCGTTTCGGCAAGCTGCATGCCCAGGTGGCGGTCATCAATGCGCTGGATCGCAGCTACGAGTTGCGCGATGGCACCGGCATCGGCGTGGGCGCACCGCAGTTCGGGCCGCGCCGCGGCCTGTACCTGAGCCTGCAGAAGGATTTCTGATCGTCCGCGCCCTGGACGTCCACCCGGCCGCCGCCGCGGCCCCTCAGGGCACGGCCGGGTGGGGAGCCCCCTCCCGTCCGCGCGGGCTGCACGGACGCATCGGCTATCCTTGAAGCCTTTGCAGACGACGGCAGATCGCATGTCCCCCCGCCTCCCCGAACCCGGCGCCGACGAGCGCGCGCACTCCGACCGCCTGCTGCAGCAGTTGCGCGAACAGATCGCCGCGCACGGCCCGATGCCGTTCTCGCAGTTCATGGAGCGCTGCCTGTATGCGCCGGGGCTGGGCTATTACAGCGCGGGCAAGACCAAGTTCGGCGAGGCCGGCGACTTCGTCACTGCACCGGAGCTGGGTGAACTGTTTGCGCGCTGCGTGGCGAACGTGGTCGCGCCGGTGCTGGATACGCTGGGCGAGCAGGCAAGCTTCCTCGAGCTGGGCGGCGGCAGCGGCGCCTTCGCGGAGGCGGTACTCGAGGCGCTCGCCGAAGCCGGTAGCCTGCCGCATCGCTACCTGATCCTCGAACCCAGCGCCGACCTGCGCGAGCGCCAGCGCGAGCGCCTGGCCGCCGCGCTGCCGAGCGAGGTCAACGCGCGCGTCCGCTGGCTGGACGGTCCGCCCGACCACGGCTGGCGCGGCGTGCTGTTCGCCAACGAGGTGATCGACGCGTTGCCTACCACGCGCATCGCGATGAAGGGCGGCGAGGTCTACGAGGAATACGTGGCGCTGGACGGCGAAGGCCGGCTGATGCGCGTGGACCGCCCTGCCGACGCCCTGGTGGCCGGCGCGGTGCGCCACGTCGAGCGCGACCTCGGCGAGGACTTCGCCGACGGCTACCGCACCGAGCTGCTGCCGCAGCTACCGTACTGGCTGCAGGCCGTGGCCGGCTCGCTGGAGGCCGGCGTGATGCTGTTCGTCGACTACGGCTACGTGCGCCGCGAGTTCTACCAGCCCGACCGCCGCGACGGCACGCTGATGGCGCACTACCGCCATCACGCGCACAGCGATCCGTTGTGGTTGCCCGGTCTCAACGACCTCACCGCCTCGGTGGATTTCACCGCCCTGGCCGAAGCCGGCAACCACGCAGGGTTCGGTGTGGCCGCGTACCTGCCGCAGGCACAGTTCCTGATCGCCAGCGGCCTGCAGCAGGCGTTCGAGAGCGCCCATGCGCAGGCTGCCGACGAGGCGGCGCGCTATCGCCTGGCCCAGGAGGTGAAGCGGCTCACGCTGCCCGACCAGATGGGCGAGCGCTTCCAGGCGATGCTGTTCGCGCGCGGCCTCGAACTGCTGCCGCTGCCGGCCGAGCTGCTGGCCGCCGACCAGGGCGGGCGGCTGTAATCAGCGATGCGGCCACGCCGCCCGCTGCATCGGGATGTCAGCGTGCGCGTTCACGAAACTGCACGACATTCCCTTCCGGGTCGTGGCCGTCGCAGACGCGCGAGCCCTGGAACAGCCACTCGCGCGAAGGGGCGTTGAGTTCGCCGCCGCGCAGCTGCGCCGCCTGGCGCGCTGCGACAAGGCTGGAGACCGGGAAAACCAGCTTGATGGCCGTGTTTTCACGGCGCTGCGGCGGCTCCGCGATGTGGATGGATGCCGCCCGCTTGCTTGGTATCGCGACGACTACCAGCTGGAACGTATCCGACTCCAGCACGAGGTGATCCTGTTCCTCGTGCGCGAGCCGAAGGCCGGCGACGTCCGCATAAAAATGGCCGACCTTCGCGATGTCCTTGGCGTACAAGACGGCGCCGGCAGGAGGCAGGCTGGGCATGGTGACGTTCCTGGTGAAGCCGCGCGCTATTGGGCGGACGGCTTGGCCGCCGCGCCGCGCCCCAGTGCCAGCCCCTTGAGCACGTTGAGTGCCTGCGACAGCGCGTAGTCGCTGGTGGCGAGCCTGGTGGCGGCGGCGCTGCCGTCGTTGTCGATGTTGCCGCCGGCCTTGGCGTTCTGGTTGGCGAGGTGGTGCGGCAGGTCGGCTTCGGAGTCGATCAGCGCGGGCGCCGTGTCGGCCTTGCGCACGTCGATGTCGGCCAGCGCGATGTCGGGCTTGATGCCCTCGGCCTGGATCGAGGTGCCGTTGGGCGTGTAGTAGCGCGCGGTGGTGATCTTCACGGCATGGTCGGCATCCAGCGGCAGCACGGTCTGCACCACGCCCTTGCCGAAGGTGCGCTGCCCCATCAGCAGGGCGCGGTGGTTGTCCTTCAATGCGCCGGAGACGATCTCCGCGGCGGAGGCGGTGCCGTGGTTCACCAGCACCACCAGCGGCGCACCGTCGAGCAGGTCACCGGGGTGGGCGCTGAAGCTCATGTTGGAATCGGGCAGGCGGCCGCGGGTGGTGACGATGGTGCCGGAGTCGAGGAAGTCGTCGCTCACCGACACCGCGGCGGTGAGCAGGCCGCCGGGGTTGTTGCGCAGGTCGAGCACCGCGCCCTTCGGCGCGCCGTCCTTGGCGATCAGCGCCGCCAGCTTGCGTTCGAGGTCGGGCGCGGTATCGCTCTGGAACTGCGTGATGCGAATGTAGTCGTAGCCGGGCTCGAGCTGGCGCACCTTGACGCTGGTGATGGCAATGTTCTCGCGCACCAGGTGCATGTCCACCGGCGTGTCGCTGCCCTTGTGCACGATGGTCAGGGTGATCTTGCTGCCGGGCTTGCCGCGCAGCTTCTTGAACATCGCGTCCACGTTCTGCGGGTCGACCAGCGCGCCGTCGATCTTCACGATGCTGTCGCCTGGCTTGATGCCGGCGCGCGAGGCGGGCGTGTCGTCGATGGGTGTGACGATCAGCAGGCCGCCATCCTGTTCCAAAACCTCGATGCCGAGGCCGCTGTACTGGCCGGTGGTGTCCTCGTCGAGCTGGGCCAGGCCCTGCTTGTCGAGGTATTCGCTGTGCGGGTCGAGTCCGGCGAGCATGCCGGTGATCGCGTCCTTGATCAGCTCCTTGTTGCCCACCGGTTCGACGTAGGCCTGGCGCACGATGTCGTAGACGCGGCTGAAGCGGCGGATGTCGTCGAGGCTGGGTTGGCCGTCCGCGTCCTTGGCCGGTACGTTGGCGTGCACGTGGGTGGCGGGCAGGTCGGTGGGCGGTTCGTGCGCGCTGGTGGCAGGCGCCGGCGCGGTCTGCGCGTGTACGAACGGCGCGGCCAGCAGCAGGGCGCACAGGCTGTAGGTGGGAAACCGCATGGAACGACTCCGGGGAAGTGGGGTGAAGCCGCACAGGCGGCCGGCCTCGATGCCGCCAGCGTGCGACGGCGGCGCCCCGCCGTCAACGTCGCCGCGTCGCGCGATCAGTGGGACTTCAGCCAACTGCGCGGATCGACCGGCTGGCCGTTCTTGCGCAGTTCGAAATACACGCCGGTGTTGACGCCGGTGGGCGCGCTGGCGGTGCCCACGGCCTGGCCGGCCTTCACCGCGTCGCCCACGTTGTGCAGCAGCGCCTCGTTGTTGCCGTACATGCTCATCCAGCCGTTGCCGTGGTTGAGGATCAGCAGCATGCCGTAGCCGCGCAGGAAGCCGGCGTAGACCACGCGACCGTTGGCCACGGCACGCACCTCGCTGCCGCCGGGCGCGCGAATCAGTACGCCGTTGCCGTAGCTGTGTACCTCGCCCGAGGCCGGCCAAGGCAGGTTGCCGCGGATGTTGGCGCCGGCGCCGCCCACGGCGACGGGGGGCGGCGCCTTGCTGTGCCTGCGCGCAGCGGCCTGCTGCGCGGCGGCGCGTTCGGCGGCCTCGCGCATCGCCTGGTCGATCTGCTGCTGCAGGCGTGCGACCAGCGAGTTCAGCGACTGCTCGTCCTGCTTCAGTGCAGCCAGCCGCTGGGCCTGGTCCTGGTAGGTGGCGTCGGCCGCGGCAGCCAGCTTCTGCTGCGCGGCACGCTGCTGCGCCAGTTGTGCACTCTGCTTTTCACGCTGGTCGCGCTGGACCTGCAGCGCCTGCTGCTCGGCGGTGATCTGCTGCTCCAGCGTCTGCAGCTGGGCGAGCCCGGCCATCAGCTGCTGCACCTTCTGCAGGCGGTCCTGTTGGAAGTATTTCGAATAGACCAACGCCCGCGCGATGCGGCCCACGTCCTCGTTGTCCAGCAACAGGCGCAGGTCGGAGCCGTGGCCGAGCGCATAGCTGGCGCGCAGCAGGTCGGCGATGGCGGCGCGCTGGCTGGCCAGCTTCTGCTGGAGGTCGGCGCGCTGCTGCTGCAACTGCTGGAGTTGCTGTTGCTTGGCGGCGATCGCGGCGTCGGTCTCGCGCAGCGCGCGCGCGGCGGCAGCCAGTGCGGTGGTCTGCTTCGCCAGTTCGGCATTGAGCTGGTCGCGGCGTGCGGCGGTCGCGGCCTGCCGCTTGTCCAGGGCCTGCAGCTGCTGGTGTAGGTTGCTCAGCTTCTGCTTCGCCGCGGCCTGTTCGGCCTGGCTCTTGTCCTGCCGTGCCTGCGCCGGCGCGCCGGCGAGTGCGGCGCTCAGTGCCAGGACAGGGAGAACGGTGAGGCGGGCGACGCGGAGGGGGCTGGGCATCGGCCGATTATCGCCGAGCCCGCGGACGGGGGCGAGCCACTCGCCGCCCGGGCGACTGCGCGCGCGCCGCAGGCGGGATCGTCCGGCAGGCGACCGCCGGCGCAACGGAGGGGTGGCGGCCATCTTGCGATTCCGCAAGGTTTTCGTGGGGGGATCGGCAGCCCACGGTAAAGCCGCCGCCATACCGCATGATCAACATGCCGGGAATTCTTGCGCCCCTCCCGGAGACTTTCCCATGTCGTTGCGTCGTCGCTATCCGTCCCACACCGTGTTGGC
>JAJZGE010000352.1 GCA_021798675.1 Pseudomonadota bacterium
TCTAGCTGTCCGAGGCCAAACGCGAGAAGGAGCGCCTGCGCTACACCTACGCGCCGCTGGTGCTGGTGGTGGTGGCGCGGATCGACGCCGACAGCAGCGTACCGGCGGTCGAACAGCAGCTCAGCGCCGGCTGCGTGGCGCACAACCTGCTGCTGGGCGCCCACGCGCTGGGCTTCGGCGCGCAGTGGCTGACCGGCTGGGCCGCCTACGACCGTGAGGTGGCAGCCATCCTCGGGCTGGCCGCGCACGAACAGGTGACCGGCTTCGTCCACCTCGGCACGCCGCAGATCGAGGTACCCGACCGCGACCGCCCCGCGCTGACCGACCTGCTCAGCACGTGGCTGCCGTGAGCGCGACGGCGGACGGACGTCCAGCCGTCCATCTCGTCGACGGCAGCCTGTATGTGTTCCGCGCCTGGCACTCGATGCCGGACGAGTTTTTCGATACGGATGGGCACCCGGTCAACGCGGTACTCGGCTATGCCCGCTTCCTGTGCGAGCTGCTGGAGCGTGCCCAGCCCGAGCACATCGCGGTGGCGTTCGACGCCTCGCTGACCAGCTCGTTCCGCAACGCGATCTATCCGGCCTACAAGGCCAACCGCGAGCTGCCGCCGGCGGATCTGGAGCGCCAGTTCGTGCAGTGCCGCGCGCTCACCGAGGCGCTCGGCATCCACCTGATGATCGACCACGACTACGAAGCTGACGACCTCATCGGCAGCACCGTGTGGAATCTGCGCGCGCTGGGCTGGCGCAGCGTGATCGTCTCCGCCGACAAGGATTTCGGCCAGCTGCTGGGCGAGCACGACGAGCAGTGGGACTACGCCCGCGGCCTGCGCTGGGGCCCGGCCGGCGTGTACGAGAAGATCGGCGTGCACCCGCACCAGGTCGCCGACTACCTGGCGCTGTGCGGCGACGCGGTGGACAACATTCCCGGCGTGCCCGGCGTCGGCGCCAAGACCGCCGCCGCCCTTCTGGCGCATTTCGGCAGCCTGGACACGCTGCTGGATCGCATCGACGAAGTGGCGTTTCTGCGCCTGCGCGGTGCCGCCAGCTGCGCCGCGAAACTGCGCGAGCACGCCGAACAGGCGCGGCTGTACCGGCGTCTGACCCGGATCGCACTGGATGCACCGGGCGCCACCAGCGTCGATGCACTGCGCCGTCGACGCAGCGAGACCGCACCGCTCGACCGCCTGTGCGAGCAGCTCGACCTGGGCGCCTTCACGCGCAGCCGGCTGCACGCCCTGCTGCGCTGAGCTGCCGTCCTGCCGCAGGCCTTGCCGCCGGCATGGTTGTCGCTGCACGACAGACCGGTCACCATGCCGCCACTGTCCTCTTGTCCATGACCCATGAACCAGCACGCCAGCCGCATTCCCGTCGATGCCGACGCGCCCGTGGAAACCCTGCATGAAGGCCGCTGGCTGAGCCTGCGCAAGCGCGGCCGCTGGGAATACGCCGAGCGCAACAATCCCGGCGGCGCGGTGATCATCCTGGCGCTGACGCCGGAGGACAACATCCTGTTTGTCGAGCAATACCGCGTGTCGATCCTGCAGAACACCATCGAAATGCCGGCCGGACTGGTCGGCGACCTGCACGACCAGCCCGACGAGAGCGCGCTGCTGGCCGCCCAGCGCGAGCTGGAAGAGGAAACCGGCTACCGCTGCCGGCAGGTGGAGTTCGTCCATCGCGGACCTTCGTCATCCGGCATGAGCACCGAGATGATCACCTTCGTGCGCGCCCGCGACCTGCAGAAAGTCGGTCCCGGCGGCGGCGACGAGACCGAGAACATCATCGTGCACGAGGTGCCGCGCCGCAGCGCCGGCGCGTGGCTGTTCGCGCGCGCCGCGGAGGGCTATTCGATCGACCCGAAGCTGTTCGCCGGGCTGTGGTTCATCGAGCACGACAGCGCGCTGCCGCGCTGAGGGTGCTCAGTCGGTGCGGCGCCGATACAGCCGCAGGCGCCAGCTGGCGAGGCCGATACCCAGCAGCGTCAGCGCCAGCCAGGCCGCCATCGCCGTATTGTCGTTGCCCACCGACAGCACCGCGGCTACCGCACCCACTGCGAGCACACCCAGCGCCAGCGCCAGCAGCCCATCGCGACGGCGGTGGGTGGAGATCAGCAGAAACGCGCCGAGCGCGGCCAGCAGCACGGCCAGGACCTGCTTGGCCAGCACAAACTGTGGCGGCACCGGCAGATCCGGAAACATGTCGTACAGCGAGACGTCGCCGATATCCACGTGATAGCCCTTGCCGTCGCCGGCATCGGTGGCCGGCACCAGCCGGTCGCCGTCGATGCGCGCCACCACGGTCACCTGCCGCAGCGGCACTTCGTTCCAGCTCACCCGCACATCGCCCAGCTGCGGGTGGCCGGGCTGCGCGCTGGTCACGAGATAGTCCTGGTAGCGGCTGAAACTGGCCGCAAGATTTTGTGGCAGCGCCTGCAGATCCGGTGTGACCACCGCCACACCGGGCAACGCGTGCAGCAGCGGCAGCGACAGCTTGAAGCCGCCGATCTGCACCAGCCCGGCAACGAATTTCTCGCTGCTCAGCGGAAACGCGCCCGGGTTGGCGTGCCCGGCCGGCTGCTCGAAATGGCTGGCATCCAGCGGGTGATCGACCCAGTCCTGCTCGTAGTGCACGCTGCGGCCGATGCGCACCTCGCGCCACTGGAACATCTCCACGTGGCGCACCAGGATCGGCGCGTTGACGCGCAGGTTGAACTGCGGGTCTTGCGGCGCCTCGAGCACCGTGGGCGTGCCCACGATGCGCGCCATCGAACCGTGCTGACCGGGCTGCGGCTGCGCGTTGCCGCCCAACTCGATGATCTCGCCGCCGTGGCGCGCGGCGACCGCGCGGAAGTTGAACTGGCTGCGCGCCGTGATCGCCACCAGTCCCACGGCGGCAAACATCAGCAGCGCGCCGAAGGTGTGCACCGCCATGCCGCGCAGCGACGCCCAGCGTTCAGGCTTCATGGCGTCGCGCCGGCAGCCGCAGCATGCCGGGCGCACCGGCCGTGGCCGGAACCGGGACGGCGCGCGTTGACGCAGATCACGAACCGTTCCATGCGCGGTTACTGCACCTTGCCAAGACCCGATGGATGCCGCGGATCGCTGGCGGCATCGAGCCGGTTGCTGGCGCGATTCCAGGTAACCACATTCATGAAGCCCCACGGCTCCTTCGAGCCCCACGGATCGCCCAGGCGGAAGTGATAGCCCATCTTGCCCAGCTCGGCGGTGGTCGCCGCGTCGAACGTATCCGGCTCGACGAAGATCACGTCCGGCAGGTACTGGTGGTGATAGCGCTTGTCGGCCACGATCTGCTGCGCGCTCTGGCCGTCGATGAAATGCAGGATGCCTTCCAGCACCTGGGTGATGATGGTCGAGCCGCCGGGCGAGCCGATCACTGCGGTACGGTTTGCGCCGATCACGATGCTCGGCGTCATCGACGACAGCATGCGCTTGCCTGGCGCCGGCGCGTTCGCCACGCTGCCGAGCAGACCGTAGACATTGGGCTGATTCGGCACCAGCGCGAAGTCGTCCATCTCGTCGTTCAGCAGCACACCGGTGCCGGCGGCGACGAAGGTGGAACCCAGCGTGTAGTTCACGGTGGAGGTGACCGAGGCCATGTTGCCGTCGGCGTCGATGATCGAGAAATGCGTGGTGTGCATGCCCGGCTGGGCGGCCTCGGCGGCCGGCAGCATCGACGACGGCGTGGCC
>JAJZGE010000353.1 GCA_021798675.1 Pseudomonadota bacterium
CACGCCGGCCCCGCCGCAGCTCGGCCAGCGCGGCGGCGGCGCTGCGCACGGTGACGATCTCGAAGTGCTCCACCCAGTAGCCGCTGGGCGCCTGTGGCACCACGTGCCAGTAGTCGCGCGGTTGCAGGAAGATCAGCTTCGGTCGCGCGCCCGGCGTGTACGCGATCCAGCTACCGGGCGCATCGACCAGCGGCAGCCAGTGGCGGAAGTGCGGGCTGGCCACGAACGGGTAGTCCTGATCGTCCAGAAACTTGCGCGGCGGCATGCCGGCGGCAATCAGCAGATGGTCGAAGCCGGCCAGGGCGAGGGCAGCGTCCGCCCGTTTGCGCAGCGTGGCCAGGTGCGCGGGGTAGAGCGAGGCAAGCGAGTTGGCGGGCATGGAGTTCCTGCGACGGGGCGAATGGATCGGCGGGAGCGGGGCCTCTAAGTGAGGGCGGCATGATCGCGCGCCGTTGCCGCCATGACCAGCCGCCCGCGCGTCAGACGTGGCTGAGCCAGCCATCGAGCCGCGCCGCGTCGGCATCGCTGATCGCCACGATCCGGTAACCGGCCCAGATCTGTCCGGGGCTGGCAGCCGACTCGTGCCACTGCTCCTGGATGCCCGCCTCGATCGGCTGCGACTGGATCAGCGCGCGACCCGACGCCGGCAGCGTCAGGCTGACCTGATACAGCGCCTCGCTGCGCGGCGCCTGCGTGCTGATCAGCAGCATGCCGGTGCTGGACAGATTGCCCAGATGCCCGAGCGGCTCGCCGCTGATCACGTCGGTGACCACCGCGGTGAAGGTGGCGCGCTTGCGTTCGGCGCGGCGCTGGTTGCTTTCGTGCGGACTCATGAACGCTCGGACTCCGACGGATGGGGTCGACGTGCAGCGGTAGCCTGGCGCAGGCTGTTGGCCAGGCCGCGCCAGGCACGATCGAGCAGACCTTCGCGCTGCTGCGGCACCTCGCATGCGCGGCCGCTGGCGATTTCCGCGGCCAGCTGCGAGAGATTCATCTCCTCGCCGCGCTGGCCGCGCCGGCTCACCAGCAGGCAGCGGCCAGACATCGGCGAATACCAGGCCAGCTTGCGTCGCACGATCTGCCCGGTACCCGGATCGACGAACTCGAACCAGCTGCCGAACGGCAGCTTGCTCAGGTGGTTGTGGATGCGCGCCTCACGCGGTCCGAGCACGGGCGGCTGGGCGCCGCCGGCGCGCGTGGTCGCATCCTGCTCCTCGCCCAGGCGATGGTGCTGTTTCAGGCGCAACGCCAGATCGGTGGCGCTGGGCAGGTCGGCGGCGGCCGGGGCGACGGGTCGCGGCGCGGTGGCGACCCTTGCTGCATGGGGCGGACTGGTGGCCGCGGGTTTACCCGCGGGGACCACCGCTGCCGCGGCCGCTGGTGCCTGCGCCGGTTGCGGCGGCGGGATGCTGTCGCTGCCCGTGCCAAGCAGCCGCTGGGCCACTTGCTTGGCCTCTTCGGCATGCATGCCGATCTGCTGCAGGCCGCTTTCCACCTCGCGCTGCAGCTGCGGGCGGTCGTCCACCGGCAGGCGGCCGAGCAACTGGTCGGTGATCGCCAGTTGCGCCTGGAACGCGTCGCTGTCCTCGCCGTGGCGCAGCAGGGTCAGCGCCAGCACGTCGGACCAGGCCCGATCCAGCAGCGCGCGCAGCAGCCCGCGCGGGGCCGACTGGGCGAAGCGTTCGGCCATCAGGGCGCCGGCCCGCTGGCGCGCCTGATCCAGCCGCTCGCGCCCCTGGGCCGCCTCCACGTGGCGCCGTTCGGCGGCCTGCGCCTTGCGGGTGAGCAGGCCCAGATGATGCTCGATGTCGGCCAGCAGGGTAGTGTAGAGACCCGCGCTGGGGGGCTCCTGCGCCGCCCGCGCCACCAGCTGTTCGAGCTTGGCCGCCAGCGGGCGGTTGCTCTCGTCGTCGCTGCCGTCGAGCCAGTCATTGGCGGCGGCGGTGACGGCATCCAGCAGCTTGCGTGCCGGGTGCTCGCGCTGCTCGAAGAAGTTGTGATCGGCCACCGCCATGCGCAGCACCGGCACCTGCAGATTGCCGAGCAGGGCGCGCGCATTGCCGCCCTGCTGCAGCTGCTGGCCGAGCTGCTCGAACAGCATTGCCACCAGCTCCACCGTGTCGCCCTGCTCGCCGGTGAGCTGGGTTTGCGGCGCACCCGCGGGGTTGTTGATGTTGAGCTGGATCAGCAGCTCCTCACGCAGCCGCTGGGCGCTGCGCAATTCGCGGCTCGCGTGATCGGTGACCTGGGCCAGATGCTGCTGCAGCGCGCCAAGCGCGGTCTGCAGCTCGTCGGTGCTGGCCACCCGGCTGGCGGCGGTGCCGCCGCTGCCGCCACCGCTGCCGGCGCGCCGTTGTGCCAGCAGGTCGCGCAGCGACTCCAGCACCTCGATCGAGCCGCTCGCCGGCGCTGCCGCGCTCGCAGCCGACGACGGTGTCTCGGCGGCGCTCGCCGCAGCCTCCGGCTGGACCGGCCGCGCGCGTTTGCTCAGGTGGCGCGGTACCGGGATGCTGCGCAGCTGCGGCAGGATGCCATCGGCCTGCAGCTGCGCATTGATGGCGTCGTACATTGGCGTCAGCGACTGCAGCACCCACTGATCGAAACTCTGCAGCAGCTGCAGGTGATGCGGCAATGGCAGTTCCAGCTCGGTGCAGGCCTCATGGAATGCCTTGGCCAGCGCGTGCGGCCCCAGCGGCAGCGCTTCACCCTCCAGTGGCGGCGCGCCGAGGAGTACCGCCAGCCGATAACCCAGTTCATACAGCACGCTGCTGTGGCGCATTTCGCCGCGGGATCCGAGCTGGGCCACTGCCATGCTCAGCTCCTGCTCGACCGGATCGAGCAGCTGCAGCGATTGCCACGGCTTCGGCTCGCTGGGCGTGCGGAGCGTGGCGCCACTGTCGATCTGATCGAACGCGATGCCTATCCTTGCGATGAAGCGCTCTTCCAGCAGTGGCCGATGCTGCAGGATGCGCTGACGGCTGGCGTAGAAATCCTGCTGCTCCAGATGTCGGTGCGCGCGTTCGGCCAGCTTGAACAGCTGCTGCTCGAACTCGCTGACACAGCGCCGCAGCGGCTCGCGCAAGCCTTCCACGCACAGCGTGTGGCTGGTCTCGATGAGACGCTGGGCACGTTCCGGCCAGCGACCCTCGGTGAGTCGGCTGCGCTGATGCGACGCGAACGAATGGCGTCGACTCTGTTCGACATCCATGCAAGAGCCTGCTTGTTCCCCGGAGCCTGCAGTTTATGCCGGTTGCTGCGGGTGCGCCATCGCCGCCGCGATGCACCCGGGAGCGACAGACCGGCCCGCTGGCCGCGGCTGAAAAGGCTGCGGCAACGCGCTTTTCGCTGTGGCTATACTGCGCCACTGAACATGCAGATTCGCCCTGCGAGGCGGCCACCGTGCGAGGGGCTGGCGGACGATGGACAGGCATATCGAGGGTTTCCGCGGGCCGCGGGTTGCCGCAGGGCGCGCGCGCGGCGGACGCGAAACGCAGCAGGACGAGCTGGTCTGCCTGCACGACCCCGGCGAGGATGCGCACCTGCTGGTGCTGGCCGACGGCATGGGCGGCGACGGCGCCGGCGAGCTGGCCGCCGCTGGCGTGATCCACGTGGCCCGCCAGCTGTGGCAGCAGGGCGGCTGGCGCGAGCAGCCCGGCGCGCTGTTTCTGGAAACGCTGTGCCAGGACGCGCACGCCGAGCTGCGC
>JAJZGE010000354.1 GCA_021798675.1 Pseudomonadota bacterium
GCAACGAGCTCGGCTCCAGCGAGATCGAAACCCACCTGCGGCCGGCCCTGGGCCAGGTGCTGGATCTGCTGGAAGCGGGCGAGCTGCGCGTGGCCGAGCCGGATGGCCACGGTGGGTGGCGCGTCAATCAGTGGATCAAGAAGGCGGTGCTGCTGTATTTCCGCATCAACGACAGCCGCGTGGTCGACGGCGGTCCGGCGCAGGCGTTCGACAAGGTGCCGCTGCGCTTCGCCCATGGCGACACCAGCGAGCTGCAACAACTCGGCGCGCGCGTGGTGCCGGGCGCGCTGGTGCGCCGCGGCGCGCACATCGCCAAAGACGCGGTGCTGATGCCAAGCTACGTCAACATCGGCGCCTATGTGGGCGCCGGCAGCATGGTCGACACGTGGGCCACGGTGGGCTCCTGCGCGCAGATCGGCGCGGGCGTGCATCTGTCCGGCGGCGTCGGCATCGGCGGCGTGCTGGAGCCGTTGCAGGCCAACCCCACCATCATCGAGGACAACTGCTTCGTCGGCGCGCGCTCGGAGGTGGTCGAGGGCGTGGTGGTGGAGCGCGGCAGCGTGATCGGCATGGGCGTGTTCCTTGGCCAGAGTACCCGCATCTACCATCGCGCCAGCGGCCAGATCAGCTACGGCCGCGTGCCCGCCGGCAGCGTGGTGGTGGCCGGCAGTCTGCCGGCGAAGGACGGCAGCCACAGCCTGTATGCCGCGATCATCGTCAAGCAGGTGGACGAGAAAACCCGCAGCAAGACCGGCATCAACGAACTGCTGAGGAGCGCCGAGTGAGCATCGAACTCTATGGCCTGGAAAAGTGCGGTACCTGCGACAAGGCCCGCGCCTGGCTCGACGAGCACGGGATCAGACACAGCTTCACCGACTATCGCGAGCACCCGGTGGCGCCGGCCATGCTGAAGGCGTGGGCCAGGGTGCTGGGCTGGGAGAAGCTGGTCAACCGCGCCAGCTACACCTGGCGCGATCTTGGCGAGGCGCAGAAGGCTGCCGGCACCGACGCCGAGTGGCTGGCGCTGATCAAGGCCTATCCCGCGCTTGTCAAGCGCCCGGTGGTGGTCAGGGACGGCGCGGTGAGCGCGGGCTTCAGCGAAAAGAAATTCAGGGAGCTGTTCGGTGGCTGAAACGGCACCCGCTGCGGTCACGCTCGTTCACGGCCTCGATGGCACCGACATCTGCCGCAAGGCCTGCCACTGGCTGGATCGCTTCGGGCCGGCCTACCGCTTCGTCGACCTGCAACGGCAGCGTCCGGAGCCGGCGCTGCTCAAGACATGGGCGCAGGCGCTGGGCAGCTGGGACGCGTTGGTCGATCGCGGCGGCCGCGCCTGGGGCGGCCTGCTGGCACAGCGCAAGCATCCGGCCAGCGACCCGGAGTGGACATTGCTGATACGCGAACATCCCGGCATCCTGCGCCAGCCGATCATCGAAC
Organism: Pseudomonadota bacterium; assembly: GCA_021798675.1. The sequence continues at coordinate 1,438 of JAJZGE010000354.1, forward strand.
TGCCCGATGGCCGCGTGGCCGTCGGCTTCACCGGCGGCAGCTATGAGAGGCTGCTGGGCAAAGCCAAGGCCAGACCATGAGCAAGACAGCATGAGCGACGTGCTCGATCTCACCTGTGAACTGATCCGCCGCCGCTCGGTGACGCCAGAGGACGCTGGCTGCCAGGCACTGATCGCCGAGCGGCTTGCCCGCTGCGGTTTCGTCATCCGGCACCTGCGCCATGGCGCCGTGGACAATCTGTGGGCCAGCCATGGTCAGGGCGGGCCTGTGCTGATGTTCCTCGGCCACACCGACGTGGTGCCCAGCGGACCGGAAGCCGCATGGCAGAGTCCGCCGTTCGAGCCGACCGTTCGCGATGGCCGTCTATACGGCCGCGGCGCCGCCGACATGAAAGGCGCGGTGGCGGCGATGGTGGTGGCGCTGGAGCAGTTCGTTGCGGCGCATCCGCAGCACCCGGGCCGCGTAGCGCTGCTGCTGACCAGCGATGAGGAGGGTCCGACCAATCTCGACGGCGTGCGCCGCGTGGCAGAGGATTTCCGCGCCAGCGGCGAACGCATCGACTGGTGCGTGGTAGGCGAGCCGTCGGCGAAGGAAAGGCTGGGTGACCTGATCCGCGTTGGCCGTCGCGGCTCGCTGTCCGGCACGCTTACGGTGCACGGCGTGCAGGGCCACGTGGCTTATCCGGAGAAGGCGCTGAATCCGATCCACGCCTTCGCGCCAGCGCTGGTGGAACTGGCTGCCGAGCGCTGGGATGCCGAGCCTGCGACGGCTGCACTGCCCGATTTTCCGCCCACCTCGTTCCAGATCTCCAACCTCAATGCCGGCACCGGCGCCGGCAACGTGATCCCGGGCGCGCTGCACGCGCTGATCAACTTCCGCTACGGCACCGCCAGCAGCGCCGACGCGCTGCGCGCGCGCACCGAGGCGATCCTGCACCGGCACGGGCTGCGCTTCACGCTGGAGTGGAACCTCTCCGGTGAACCGTTCCTCACCGCGCCCGGCGGCCGGTTGCGCGAAACCGTGGTGGCCGTTTGCCGCGAGCTGTGCGGACTCGAGCCCGAACAGAGCACCGGCGGCGGCACCTCCGACGGTCGCTTCATTGCCCCGCTCGGCGTCGAGGTGGTGGAGATCGGCCCGGTCAACGCGAGCATCCACAAGGTGGACGAATGCGTGTCGGTGCAGGATCTGCAGGCATTGCCGGTAATGTATCGGTCCGTGTGCGAGCGCCTGCTGGTTTAGCGGTCAATCGGCCGGGACATCGCGTTCGCCTGGTTTGCAGTGCGGCGTGCGGGCCATGGCGACGGTCAGCGGGTGTGCATGAAGGTCTCGAAATTGAGTCGCTCAAGCCGACGATTGACCAGCGGCAGCGCCACCACGGTGGCGATCAGCATGCCGGCGGCGAACCCGTAGCCGTAATAGTAGGGACCCAGCACGGTGCTCGCGTATGAACATGCCGCATTGGCAAGCAACATGACGGCGGTGATCAGCACGGTTTCGCGCAGGTCATCGAGATAGAACAGGATATTCAACGCGGCCATCACCAGCAGCTGCAGCATCACGCCTACGGAAATGATTGCCAGCTGACCGCTGTACAGCACCGAGATGTTCAGCGCGGGCAGGATGGCCCGGGCAAACGCGACCAGCACCAGCAGCGTCAGCCCCTGGGTGCCCAGGATGTCGCGAATGCCGTGACGGGCCGAGATGATCATCCGGCGGCGTTGCTGCTCGATGGCCCCAAGCGTGCCGCCATTGCGCACGAGGTTGAAATAGCGATCGTAGGCGTGGACGAAGTCGACCTCCATCCGGAACAGGAACACGGCCATGCCGGGCACGATGGTGAGATAGGCCAGGAAGGTGGGCGTGTCGTAGATCACCGAGCTGTGCAATACCCCGATGATGCGCTTGCCGGTGGCAGGCGAAAGCCAGAAGATGAATTTGTCGACCCATGCGCCGGCGTTGAACATGATGCCGGCCGGGATCAGCCACAGTCGACTCTTCTGGCGGCGGAAGAAATCCAGGTCGACCAGCCGGGTGGGCGGATATTCCTTCCAGATCAGTCTCGACATGCCCAGCACCAGCAGCAACTGGCCAGCAACGAAACCGGCGAGCAACCCCTCCATGCCGAACGGGCGCAGCCACAGTGCCAGCACGATGACGGCACCGTAGCCGGCCATGTAGATGGTCAGCACCGCCCGGAATTGCTTGAGGCCGGACAACAGCACGGTCAGCACCCAGACCATGCACAGCAGCATGAAGCCGTTG
>JAJZGE010000355.1:0-2446 GCA_021798675.1 Pseudomonadota bacterium
GTTCCTTCTCGCGCTTGGCCTCGGACAGCTGCGGATGGCGCCGGATCGCCAGTGTGGCCAGTTGCTCGCCGAAGTGCAGCTTCGCTGCGCCCTGCAAGCGGATCAGCCGGAACGGCACCAGCTTGCCGTGGTCGGGGACGCGGATGGCGGCTTCGAGCAGCGCCTGCAGCGTGGCCTCGTCCGGCGCCGGCTCGCCGAGCTGGCGCGATGGCGTCGAATGGCGTAGCTGCAGCAGCGCAAGCGGAGCGGACATGAACAGACTCGTGGGTGCAAGGATACTCATGCTAGCCGGCAGGTCATGATCCTGCATCACCGGGCGTTTCCAGCTCAAACCACCCTTTGACACGCGCCAGTGCCATGCCGTTGTCGCCCGCCTGGCGCGCGAACTCGTTGGTATTTGGCGAGTACGCATAGTCCACCGCCCACTCCCCGGCATGCTCCACGATCTCCCGCACCGCGTGGATGGCGTGGTCGATGTCGGCCAGCGTGGTACTCGGGTGGAACGACAACCGCACCCAACCCGGCTTTTCCGACAGATCGCCGTGGTCGATGCGCTCGGTGATGGATCGGGACAGCGACGGATCGACGTGCAGCAGGTAGTGTCCGTAGGTGCCGGCGCACGAACAGCCCCCGCGTGCCTGCACGCCGAAACGGTCGTTCAGCAATTGCACGAGCAGGTTGTAGTGGATCCCCTCGACATAGAACGAGAAGATCGCGAGCCGGTCCCGCCGCGCGGGCGCGAGCACACGCACGCCGGGAATCGCCTGCAGCGCATCCATCGCGTAGGGGACCATCGCTTGCTCGCGCTGACGCATCGCCTCGACACCCATCTGATCCTTGAGCTGCACGGCCAGCGCGGCCTTGATCGTCTGCAGGAACCCCGGCGTGCCGGCGTCCTCGCGGGCCTCGATGTCGGCCAGGAACGAATACTGCCCCCAGGGATTCGTCCAGTTCACGGTGCCACCGCCGGAATCGTCCGGAACGGTGTTGCGGTAGAGGCCGCGGTTGAAGATCAGCACGCCCGACGAGCCCGGGCCGCCGAGAAACTTGTGCGGCGACCAGAGCACGGCATCGAGCCGCTGCTCAGGGTCGGCCGGGTGCATGTCAATGTCCACGTACGGTGCCGAGGCGGCGAAGTCGATGAACGCCACGCCGCCGGCGCGGTGCATCAGGCGGGCCATCGCATGGTACGCAGTGCATACGCCAGTGACGTTGGAGCAGGCGGTAAAGGAGCCGATCTTCAACGGGCGGGCCCGGTATTCGTGCAGCAACGCCTCAAGCGCTGCCAGATCCACCACACCATGCTGATCCGGCGGGACCACCACCACATCGGCGATGGTCTCGTACCACGAGGTCTGGTTCGAGTGGTGCTCCATGTGCGTGATGAACACCACCGGGCGCTCCGCCGGCGGAATCTCGACGAAGCGGCGCAGGCCCTGCGGCGCCTTGAGTCCGAGGATGCGCTGGAACTTGTTGATCACGCCGGTCATGCCCGTGCCGGTGGAGATGATCAAATCGTCGGCACCCGCGTTCACATGCGCCTTGAGGATGCGATGCGCCTCGTGGTACGCCAGCGTCATTGCCCGGCCGGTCTCGCTGCTCTCCGAATGGGTGTTTCCGACGTATGGGCCGAAGCGTTCCAGCAGCCGCCGCTCGATCGGGTGATAGAGGCGGCCGCTCGCGGTCCAGTCGGCGTAGACGATGCGCTGCTCGCCATACGGCGAGCGGAACGTCTGTGCGTGACCCACGGTGTTGGCGCGGTACGGGGCGAAGTAGTGCTCGAGGGAGTCCATCAGCGGTCTCGGGAAATAGTGAAAATACGAAAAAGCGACGGCCGTGATGGATGGCTGCCCGCGTGAATGGCGGGTCGCGCTGATCCCGTTGCGTGGGCCTCGTTGTTCGCCCCGGCCATCACGCGGGCACCGGCAGCCTGAACGAGCCGGGCAGCAGCGCCGCCACGGTGGTCTGCCGCAGGTCGCCGCGCAGGTTGCCCAGCAGCACCGGCATCGCGCCGTCGCACAGTTCGGCCAGCACCTGGCGGCAGGCGCCGCAGGGGCTGACCGGCTCGGCGGTGTCAGCGAGCACCGCCAGCGCCGCGAAATCGCCGCGCTGGCAGCCGGCGGCGATGGCACTGCACAGCGCGGTGCGCTCGGCGCAGTGGCACAGGCCGTAGGCGGCGTTCTCCACGTTGCAGCCGCCGAACTGGCGGCCGTCGCGGGTCAGCAACGCGGCGCCGACGGCAAAGCGCGAGTAGGGCGCATAGGCGCGTTCGCGTGCGCTGCGCGCCAGCGCCAGCAGCTGCTCGAACGGGACGGTGGGGGTGGACATCGGCATCTTCGGCAATGATCGCCCACACGCGACGCGGTGGCCCAGCTTACCCTGTGGACCTGCGGCAACCCAGACCTGAGCGCGGCCGACTGCCGCTAAGATAGCCGGACCATTCAAG
>JAJZGE010000355.1:2456-3697 GCA_021798675.1 Pseudomonadota bacterium
CACGTGCTGCTGGAGCACGATGCCGGGCGCGCCGCCGGTTTCCCCGACGGCGCCTATGCCGACGTGGAGTTTGCCGATCTCGCCGGCGTGCTGGCGCAGGTCGACCTGCTGACCTGCGTGCTGCCGCCCGACGATGCGGTTCTTGCGCAGTTGCGCGAAGGCAGCGTGGTGGTCGGTCAGCTGCGCCCGTATGGCGCCGCCGAGCGCGTGGCGGCGCTGGTGGCAGGCAAGCTCACCGCGTTTTCGCTGGAGCTGCTGCCACGCACCACCCGTGCGCAGGCGATGGACGTGCTGAGCTCGCAGGCGGCGGTGGCCGGCTATCGCGCGATGCTGATCGCGGCCGAGGCATCGCCGAAATTCTTTCCGATGCTGACCACCGCCGCCGGCACCATCCGGCCATCCAAGGTGCTGGTGATCGGCGCCGGCGTGGCTGGCCTGCAGGCGATTGCCACCGCGCGCCGCCTCGGTGCGCAGATCGAAGGCTACGACGTGCGCCCGGAAACCCGCGAGCAGGTGGAATCGCTGGGCGCGAAGTTTCTCGAACTGGGCGTCAGCGCGGCCGGCAGCGGCGGCTATGCGCGCGAGCTGTCCGCCGAGGAACGCGCGGCGCAGCAGCAGGCGCTGGCGGAGCATCTGAAGTCGATCGACGTGATCGTCACCACCGCGGCGGTGCCGGGGCGGCCGGCGCCGAAGATCCTCACCGCGGCGATGGTCGAGGGCATGAAGGCGGGCGCGCTGATCGTCGACCTGGCCGCCGAGAGCGGCGGCAACTGCGAGCTGACCCGGCCGGGCGAGCGGGTCGAGCATGGTGGCGTGGTGATCCTGGGCCCGCTCAACCTGCCGGCCGGCGCGCCGCTGCATGCTTCGGAGATGTACGCGCGCAACGTGTACAACTTCGTCGAGCTGCTGGTACACGAGGGCGCGTTGAAGCCGGACTTCGAGGATGAGCTGGTGGCCAGGAGCTGCCTGAGCCACGCCGGCGAGAGCCGCTTCGGCGGTTAGCCACGCCGCGGCAACCTCGCTGCAACCGATTCCCCCGCCGTGTGCGGAGCGATCGGTTGCAGTGTGAACGATGCTCAGCGGCCTGGATGCCGCGGCGGCCGCTGCCCAAGGCGCGGGCCATCCGGCCCGGGATTGCCGGAGCGTTTCAGCCACTGCATGCGCTGCGCGGGCGGCAGGGAGCGCCAGCGCTGGATCAGCCGCTGACGCTGCTGCGGCGGCAGCTGCTGGAAACGCTCGAA
>JAJZGE010000356.1 GCA_021798675.1 Pseudomonadota bacterium
GGGCTGACCAGCAGGGTCGGTGTGTCGCCGGGCAGCTGGGCCGCCGCCCAAGCCCGCGCCTCGTCGGGAATCGGGATCTCCCAGCGCACCTGCGTCTGCCTGAGGCCGAGCGGTTCGCAGAAGCTGCCGATCGCATCCAGCACGTGTTCGCCGCGGCGCGCGGGGATGCGCTGGTTGACCACCAGCGCGTGCAGGTCCTTCGAGCGCGCGTGGTCGTAGCCGATGCGTCGATCGGCACGGATGCCCAGGCTCAGCAGGTTCGAGCGCAGCGCCACCTGCATCTGCAGCAGCGCATCGAAGCGCCGTCCATGCAGGGCGGCGTGCACAGCGCGCATGCCGGCCCAGCCGGCGCGCTTGTCGAACGTAATGAACTCCACGCCGGGCAGATCGCCGACCAGCTGGCGCTCCAGCTTGCCGATGACCCAGGTCAGTGACGTCTGCGGCCACGCCTGCTGCAGCGTGCGCAGCAGCGGCACCACGTGGGTGACATCGCCGATGGCGGAGGTGCGCAGCAGGCAGATCGAGGCGGGAGCTGGCATGGGGCTTGGGCTAGAATCGCGGGGAACGGTACGGTGACAGGAATCCGGCAGCATTGATGATGCAGGAACATATTCGCAAAGATGCGGCCGGCGCGATTCTGTTTGACGCCGCCGTGTCGCCGCAAGTCGAGCATGACTGGTTTGTGCCGGATTACTGGCGCAGGCGCGGCGACTTGACGATCCAGCCCGGTGGCCGCGGCGGCGTGGCGATCATCGGCCGCCCGCCGGGCGAATGGGTGCTGCGGCACTATCGTCGCGGCGGCCTGGTGGCCACGCTGATGGGCGACCGCTACCTGTGGACCGGCGCCGACCGCACGCGTCCCTTCGCGGAGTTTCGCCTGCTCGGCGAGATCGACCGGCTCGGCCTGCCCGGGCCGAAGGTGGTGGCGGCACGCTATTGCCGGCGCGGGCTGTTCTATACCGCCGACCTGATCACCTGCCGCATCGCCAACGCATCGACGCTGGCCGCGTGCCTGGCGGCGGGGCGGCTGGACGGCGCGCTGGCCGCCGCGGTCGGCACGCTGGTGGCGCGCTTTCATCGGGCCGGTATCCGGCATGCCGACCTGAATGCGCACAATGTGCTGGTGGCCGCCGATGCGCTGTACCTGATCGACTTCGATCGCGGCCGGGTGCAGCCGCCGGCTCTGGCGTGGCGGCAGTCCAACCTGCGCCGCCTGCGCCGCTCGCTGCTGAAACTGAGCGCGGCCACGCAGGGCGAGGCGGCATTCGATCAGGCGCTGTGGCAGCCGCTGCTTGAACACTACGAGCGAACCTTCAACGCATGAACTGGCATCTGCATTTCCTCGGTGTGGGGGCGGCGCATGCGGTGGAGCTGGGCTCCGCCGCCGCCGTGCTGGAGCGTGATGGCAAACCGGTGCTGCTGATCGACTGCGGCCCTGACACGCTGGATCGCTACCTGGCGGCGTACGGCGCGCCGCCGCGCGCGTTGTACATCACGCATACCCACATGGATCACGTGGCGGGGCTGGAGCGGCTGTTTTTCCGGCTGTGGTTCGACGAGCAGCTGCGCGGCACCACCAAGGTGTTTGTGCATGCCGGCGTGCTGCCCTGGCTGCACGCGCGGGTGGCCGATTACCCGGGTGCGCTGGCCGAGGGCGGCGCCAACTACTGGGAGGCGTTCCGCCTGCTGCCGTGCACGCGCGGCTTCTGGCTGGACGGCCTGTGGTTCGACGTGTTCGCCACGCGCCACCATGTGCCCGGCACCTCGCACGGGCTCGCGCTGGACGGTAGCTTCGTCTACACCGGCGACACCCGGCCGATTCCCGAAGTGCTGACGCGCTTTGCCGGCGGCCGCGAGCTGATCGCCCACGACTGCGGTCTGGTCGGCAATCCCTCGCACACCGGCGTGGACGATCTTGAACGCGAATATCCCGATCCGGCCCTGCGCGCCCAGCTGCTGCTGTACCACTACGGCAGCGCAGCGGATGGTGACGCGCTGGCCGCGCGCGGTTATCGCGCTGCCCGCCCGGGCCAGCGCGCCGTGCTCTCCGAGCCGGCCGCGCCGCGACCCGACGCGGGTTGAACGGTCACGCCATGCAGCGTCGCTTGCGCCAGCGGCCACCGGCCGCGTAAAATCTGCGGCTGTTTGCCGGAATAGCTCAGTTGGTAGAGCGGCGCATTCGTAATGCGTAGGTCGTAGGTTCGATTCCTATTTCCGGCACCATAAATCCATGGATTACGAAAAAGGCCCGACTGAAAAGCCGGGCCTTTTTCGTGTCCGCTGTCCTCGTTTCGTACCCGTGATGTCTGCTTGTTGCCCGCTCTTGCTGTTCCTGCCCGAGAAGCATCAGTAGTGCGCTCCATGACGAAACGCGCAGACATCACCCCAGCCCCTGCAACCGTTCACGCAGGCCGCCGTGGCGCTGGACCGGATGCGCCAGCGCGGCGCGCAGCGCGGCGTCGGTGCTCCAGATCTCGGCGTGGCGGCGGGCGCGCGAGATCGCGGTGTAGACCAGCGCCCGGTTGAGTGCGCGGTTGTCCGGGTCCGGCGGCAGCAGTACCGCCACGTCCTGGTACTCCGAGCCCTGGCTGCGGTGGATGGTGATGGCCCACGCGCTCTCGTGCGCCGGCAGCGCGCGCGGCGAAAAGCTGCGCAGGCCGCCGCGGCCGTCGCGGTCGCTCAGTTCGAACCATACGCGCAGACCTTCCGCGCCTTCCTGCGCGATGCCGACGTCGCCGTTGAACAGGCCGCGCGCATAGTCGTTGCGCGTGATGATCAGCGGGCGACCGTGATACCAGGGGCGGCTGGTGTCGACGGCGAAACGCGCGCCCAGCCGGCGTGCCAGCAGTGCGTTGACGCCCTGTGCGCCGAACGGCCCATCGCGCAGCGCGCACAGGATCTGCAGCCGGCGCAGCTGCTGCAGCGCCTCGGCCGCATCGCCGGCGGGCTGCAGCAGGCCGCGCAGCAGCTCGCTGTGGCGGTCGATCCAGGCATCGACGCAGGCGCGCAGGTCATGGCCGTCGGCGCAGTGGCGCAGGTGCAGGTCGCCATCGCTGCGCCGGGTCAGCAGCGCGTCCAGCCAGCCCGGCTCGGGCGATTCACGCATTGCCTCGATGCCGCGCTGCAGGCCGCTGCCGGCGCGCCAGCTGTGGCTGAGCGTCAGCACGTGGCCGGCGAGCGGGGCGTATTCCGTGGCCGGTTTCGGCGCGACATCCAGCAGCGGTCGAAGCCGCTCGGCCAAGGCTGGCGGCAGCCGGTTGACCGGCGCGCTGGCGACCATGTCGGCGAGCACCGAGCCGGCATCCACCGAGGCGAGCTGGTCGGGATCGCCGAGCAGGATCAGCATCGCCTCCGGGCGCATCGCCTCGAGCAGCTGGCGCATCATCGCCAGGTCGACCATCGACGCCTCGTCGACAACCACGATGTCCTCGGCCAGCGGCTGCCGCAGGCCGCGGCTGAAACTGTTGTCCTGCGGCCGGTAGCCGAGCAGGCGGTGCAGGGTGCGGGCGTCGGCGTGCGGAATGTGCGGCAGCAGGTTCAGCAGATCCTGCGCTTGCGGCGGCAGCGGCGAGCTCCCGGTGGAAGCATCGCGACTGAAATCGCTCACATCGGAATCACCGCTACCCTCGTTCCCAGCCCCAGTAGGGCGGGCACTGCCCGCCGCTGTTGCTGATGTGCTTGCCAAACAGCC
>JAJZGE010000357.1 GCA_021798675.1 Pseudomonadota bacterium
CAGCTCGGCCTTCTCGGCGATGGCATTGATCAGATCAGTTTTATTCATTGAAAAACTCCCTTGATTCGGTTTCAGCCGACGCGGTCAGTGGTGAGATTGAGACAACGTCGGCGTGGATGGTGGGCTTTTGCTCGGTGCTAGGCGCCGTGACGCAACCCCGCATCGCTGCGCTGACAGATCACGCCGGGATTGCGGTAGCGCCTTTATACCGTGCGTTGTCGGAGTCCGCAACACAAGCTGCAGCAACGCTTTGCGCAGATATGCCGCAGACGAAATCGCTTGCAAAACGGACGCCAAGAGACTACGCGGCAACTTTCCGGTCGAGCGAGCGAACGGCCGCAATCACCTGCCGCGCCGTGGCGTGGCAGGGTCGCATTGGCGAATATGCCGAATCAGTGCGTACGCGAGTGCACTTCCGTCGACTCTGTCGCAGGTGCAGCGGCCTTTTCCAGCGCCGGATTGGGCTGTAGCGGACGCTCCAGCGCGATATCCAGTACTTCATCGATCCAGCGCACCGGATGGATCTCCAGCGACGAGGTGATGTTGGCAGGCATATCGGCCAAGTCCTTCTTGTTGTCCTCGGGAATGATCACGGTGGTAATGCCGCCGCGATGCGCCGCCAGCAGTTTCTCCTTGAGCCCGCCGATCGGCAGCACGCGACCGCGCAGCGTGATCTCGCCAGTCATCGCCACTTCCGATCGCACCGGCACTTTGGTCAGCACCGAGACCAGCGCGGTACACATGGCGATACCCGCACTGGGGCCGTCCTTGGGCGTGGCGCCCTCGGGCACGTGGATATGCACATCAAGCTTCTGGTGGAAGTCGGGGTCGATACCCAGCCGATCGGCGCGCGCGCGCACCACCGACAGCGCGGCCTGGATCGACTCCTTCATGACGTCGCCCAGCTGACCGGTGTGCACCAGCCGGCCCTTGCCCGGCACCACCGAGCCTTCGATGCTGAGCAACTCGCCGCCCACCTGGGTCCACGCCAGCCCGGTCACCAGGCCAACCTCGTTCTGCAGTTCCTTGCGGCCGAAGTCGAAGCGGCGAACGCCGAGAAAATGCTCCAGGTTGGAAGAGTCGACCTGGGCGTGCCCGGCGAGCTTGCCGACCTTCGACGTTTTCGCATTCTTCGCTGCCGCAGCCGGCTTCCTGACCGGCCCCTGCGCGGCCTGCTGCTTCGGGGCCTTCGCAGTTTTGCCTGATCTGATCGTGCCGAGGGTCAGCTCCTTCACCACCTTGCGGCAGATCTTGGAGATCTCGCGCTCCAGGTTGCGCACGCCGGATTCGCGCGTGTAGTAACGCACGATGTCGCGCAATGCCTCACCGGCGACGCTCAGCTCTTCCGGCTTCAGGCCGTTGGCCTTCAGCTGCTTGGGGAGCAGATATTTCTGCGCAATGCCCAGTTTCTCGTCCTCGGTGTATCCAGGGATGCGGATCACTTCCATGCGGTCGAGCAGCGGACCGGGAATGTTCAAAGAGTTGGCGGTGGCAATCCACATCACCTCGGAAAGATCCAGGTCGACCTCGAGGTAATGGTCGTTGAAGGCATGGTTTTGCTCCGGATCAAGCACCTCCAGCAGCGCCGATGAAGGATCGCCGCGGAAGTCCATCGACATCTTGTCGATCTCGTCGAGCACGAACAGCGGGTTGCGCGTGCCGACCTTGTTGATGTTCTGCACGATGCGGCCGGGCATGGAGCCGATATAGGTGCGCCGATGACCGCGGATTTCCGCTTCGTCGCGCACACCGCCCAGGCTCATGCGCACGAATTTCCGGTTGGTGGCCTTGGCGATCGACTGACCCAGCGAGGTCTTGCCCACGCCAGGCGGACCGACCAGGCACAGGATCGGTCCCTTCATCACCGATACGCGCTGCTGCACCGCGAGGTACTCGAGGATGCGATCCTTGACCTTTTCCAGTCCGAAATGGTCGGCGTCAAGCACCTCCTGCGCCATCTGCAGATCCTTGCGCACCTTGCTGCGCTTCTTCCACGGCACGCCCACCAGCCAGTCGAGGTAGTTGCGCACCACGGTGGCCTCGGCCGACATCGGCGACATCTGCTTGAGCTTGCCGAATTCCTGCCGGGCCTTGGACAGCACGGCCTTTGGCATGCCAGCGGCCTCGATCTTCTTGTGCAGTTCGTCGATCTCGTTGGTGCCCTCCTCGCCGTCGCCCAGCTCCTTCTGGATCGCCTTCATCTGCTCGTTGAGGTAGTACTCGCGCTGGCTCTTTTCCATCTGTGATTTGACCCGGCCGCGAATGCGCTTTTCCACCTGCTGCAGATCCATCTCGCCGTCGACCAGCCCGATCAGCAGCTCCAGCCGCTGGCCCACGTCGGCCGTTTCCAGCACTTTCTGCTTGTCGGCCATGCGCACCGAAAGATGTGCTGCGATGGAGTCAGCCACGCGCGAGGGGTCGTCGATGCCGGACAGGCTGGCCAGCACTTCGGGCGGCAGCTTGCGACTCTGCTTGACCAACTGCTCGAACAGCGAGATCAGCGTGCGCGACACCACGTCAAGTTCGCGTTCCTTGGCGTTGTAGACCGGCTCGATCACCCGCGAGCGGGCCATCAGCATGCCTTCATCCTCGCGGAAATCCTCTACCGCCACACGCGACTGGCCCTCCACCAGCACCTTGACCGTACCGTCCGGCAGCTTCAGCAGTTGCAGTACGCCGGCGAGCGTACCGATCTGGTGCAGGTCGCTGATTTCCGGATCGTCGATATCCGGACTCTTCTGCGCCACCAGCAAGATCTGCCGTTCGCCTTCCATCGCGCGCTCCAGTGCGCGCATCGATTTGTCGCGGCCGACGAACAGCGGAATGACCATGTGCGGATAAACCACCACGTCGCGCAGCGGCAATACCGGCAAGGCGTCGAGTGCGGGGGAAGGAGTGGCGTTCTTGGCCATGAAAGTTGTCTCTCGGAAACCGAATCTGGGTGCGTCCCGACACTGCGCCGGGCATCCCATCACGTCAAGTGGAGGTCATAGGGCGTGCACTCAAGGTGCGCACGTGCCGATAACGAAACGGCCCCGGCGAAATCACCGGGGCCGTTGTCATGGCCAGCCTGGCTGGACCGGATCAGGCGGCGTCGCTGCCGCCCTCGCCCGCCACCCGCTGCTGCAGATTGCCGCGATAGATGAGGTAAGGCTCGGCTTGGCCGTCGATCACCGCGTCGTCCACCACGACCTTGCTGACATGCTCCAGCGAGGGCAGCTCGTACATGGTATCCAGCAGCACCTGCTCGAGAATGGTGCGCAGGCCGCGGGCGCCGGTCTTGCGCTTGAGCGCCTTGCGGGCGATCGCCTGCAGGGCCTCAGGGCGAAACTCCAGCTCCACCTCTTCCATCTCGAACAGTTTCTTGAATTGCTTGGTCACCGCATTCTTCGGCTCGGTGAGGATCTTCACCAGCGAAGCCTCATCCAGCTCGTCCAGCGTGGCCACCACCGGCAGGCGGCCGACGAACTCCGGTATCAGGCCGAAGCGCACCAGATCGGCGGGCTCCACGTCGGCCAGCACCTTGCCCAGATTTTCAGTGCGCTCCTTGCTGCGCACTTCGGCCGAAAAGCCGATGCCGGTGGACTCGGAGCGCTGCTGGATGACTTTCTCCAGCCCCGCGAACGCACCACCGCAGATGAACAGGATGTTCTTGGTGTCCACCTGCAGGAACTCCTGC
>JAJZGE010000358.1 GCA_021798675.1 Pseudomonadota bacterium
CCCCAGGGCGAGACGCTGTCCGGGCTGGATATCGCGCAGTTGCAGAAATACGTGGTCGTGACGCGGCGGAAGGTGAGGGCGGGCCAGTACCTGTACCGGAACGGCCAGCCGTTCCGCGCGCTGCACCTGGTGCACGCAGGGTTCCTGAAGACCTGCGAGCTGTCGGAGGACGGCCGCGAGCAGGTGACGGGATTCCGCATGCGCGGCGACCTGCTTGGCGTCGAATCGATCGGCCTGGCGGTGCACATCTGCGATGCGGTGGCGCTGGACGATGCCGAGATCTGGGAGCTGCCCTATCCGCCGGTGCTGGATGCGCTGAAGCACGTCCCCGAATTGCAGGTGCGGCTGGCGACCGCGCTGGCCGAGGAAATCCGCCGCGAACACGTCGCTGGAGCCGGCCAGGCGCGTCGCCAGCTCGCCGCGCAGGCCGGCGTCGCCGCGCCAGTAGCGCCTGATGCCGTCGCGGTAGCGGTCGTTCCACTCGCGGATGGGGGCGGGAAACGCGCCAAGGGCGTGGCCGTGCGCGGTGGCGTCCCAGGGTTCGGCGATCAGCTTCAGGTCGCACAGCTCCGGGTCGTCGGCGATCGCCCGCCACAGCGGCGCGCCGGCGTCGAATGTTCCCGTCTCGCCGCGCCCCAGCAGCGTGGCGAGGTCGAAGCGAAAGCCGTCCACGCCGACCTCGCTGGCCCAGTAGCGCAGTGCCGCATGGCACAGCGCGACCACCGCCGGCTGCGTGGCGTCCAGCGTGTTGCCGCAGCCGGAGTCGTTTGCGTAGAGCTCCGGATGGCCCGGCTGCAGCCGGTAGTACGAGGCGTTGTCCAGGCCGCGCAAGCAGAGCGTGGGCCCGAATGCGTCGGTCTCCGCGGTGTGGTTGAACACCACGTCCAGAATCACCTCCAGCCCGGCGACGTGCAGCCGATCGACGATCTTCGCCAGGTCGAGCGCGCTGCCGCCAGCGAGATAGGGCTCGTGGATGGCCAGCGGCGCGATCGGGTTGTAGCCCCAGTAGTCGGTGAGCCGGTGGCGGACGAGCTGCAGCTCGTCGAGGAAGGCGGCCACCGGCATCAGTTCCAGCGTGGTGACGCCGAGTTCGCGCCAGTAGTCGATCAGCACCGGTTCGGCCAGCGCCGCCAGGCTGCCGCGCAAGGACTCGGGCACCTCGGGGTGGCGCATGCTGAAGCCCTTCACGTGCATTTCGTAGAGCACGGTGTCGCGCCACGGCACGCGCGGGCGTGGCGGCCGTTGCGACAGCGGCGGCAACGGCGCGGCGACGACGCATTTGGGCACGCAGGGCGCACTGTCCTGCGTGTCGGTGGCCGCGGCCTCGTGTGGCGTGCCGTCGGAGTAGCCGAATACGGCGTCGGCCCAGATGAAGCTGCCCTGCAGCGCACGGGCGCAGGGATCGATCAGCAGCTTGCGCGGATTGAAGCGGTGGCCCTGCAGCGGCGCGTAGGGGCCGTAGGCGCGCAAGCCGTAGACGAGCCCAGGGCGGGCGCCTTCCAGGTAGCCGTGCCAGATGTCGCCGCTGCGCGCAGGCAAGTGCAGGCGCGCGGTCTCCCGTTCGCCGCTCTCGTCGAACAGGCACCATTCGATCCGCACTGCGTGGCGCGAATACACCGCGAGGTTGACGCCGCGGCCATCCCAGTGCGCACCCAGCGGCTGCGGTGTTCCGGCGGCAAGCGCGAGCGGCGTGTGCATGGCGGCTAGGCGGCTGGCGCGAGCAGGATCAGCGCGGCCAGCGGCGGCAGCGTCAGCGCTAGCGAGCAGGGCATGCCGTGCCAGGGCATGCCGTCGGTGGAGATGCTGCCGCCGTTGCCCATGCCGCTGCCGCCGTAGTCGCGTGCATCGCTGTTGAGCAGCTCGCGGTAGCGCCCCGCGCGTGGCACGCCGATGCGGTATCCCAGCCGCGGTACCGGCGTGAAGTTGCATGCCACCACCACCGACTCGCCAGGGTCGTCGCCGATCCGCCGCCAGGCGAGCACACTCTGCGCCTGGTCGCTGCAGTCGATCCATGCGAAGCCGCTGTTCTCGCTGTCCCTGCGGTGCAGGCCGTCCAGCGCGCGGTAGAGATGGTTGAGGTCGCGCACCAGGCGTTGCGTGCCCCGGTGATCCGGATCGGCGAGCAGGTGCCAGTCGAGTTCACCGTCGTGGTTCCACTCGCGCTCCTGCGCGAACTCGCCGCCCATGAACAGCAGCTTCTTGCCGGGCTGGGTGTACTGGAAGGCCAGGTACAGGCGCAGGTTGGCCAGGCGCTGCCAGCGGTCGCCGGGCATCTTGTCGAGCAATGCGCCCTTGCCGTGAACCACTTCGTCGTGCGACAGCGGCAGCACGAAGTTCTCTGTAAATGCATACAGCAGGCCGAAGGTGAGCTGGTCGTGATGGAAGCGCCGGTGCACGGGATCCTTGCGCATGTAGGCCAGCGTGTCGTTCATCCAGCCCATGTTCCATTTGAAATCGAAGCCGAGGCCGCCGGCGTGGGGCGGTCGCGTCACCATCGGCCATGCGGTGGATTCCTCGGCGACGGTGACGATGCCCGCCGGTGCCTCGGTATGCACGATCTCGTTGAAGCGGCGCAGGAAGGCCACCGCCTCCAGGTTCTCGCGCCCGCCCTCGCGGTTGGGCAGCCACTGGCCTGGGCCACGGGCGTAGTCCAGGTAGAGCATCGAAGCGACCGCATCCACGCGCAGGCCGTCGACGTGGAACTCGCGCAACCAGTACAGCGCGTTGGCGATCAGGAAATTGGCCACCTCGCGACGGCCGTAGTTGTAGGCCGCGGTGCCCCATTCGGCGTGGTAGCCCAGGCGCGGGTCCTCGTGCTCGTACAGGCAGCTGCCGTCGAAGTGCTCCAGGCCGTGGGCATCGCGCGGAAAGTGCGCCGGCACCCAGTCGAGCAGCACGCCGAGGCCCGCCGCGTGGCAGCGGTCGACGAAGCGGCGCAGCCCGTCCGGCGCGCCCCAGCGCGCGGAGGGGGCGAACAGCGCCGTGGGCTGGTAGCCCCAGGAGCCGCCGAACGGATGTTCGTTCACCGGCAGTAGTTCCAGGTGGGTGAAACCGAGCCCGCGCACGTAGGGGATCAGCGCATCGGCCAGTTCGTCGTAGTCCAGCGGTGTACCGTCGGCGTGCCGTCGCCACGAGCCTAGGTGCACCTCGTAGATGGCCAGCGGCGCGCTGCGCGGCGTCGCGGAGGCGCGCTGCGCGATCCATGCCTGGTCGTTCCAGGCGAAGGGTGTGCCGTTGCCTATGCGCGACGCGGTGCCCGGCGGCGGCTCGGTGGCGAAGGCGTAGGGGTCGGACTTCAGCGCAATGCGTCCGCCGCGGCTGCGCACTTCGAACTTGTACAGTTCACCCGCGCCGACGCCGGGAACGAAGATCTCCCACGCGCCGCACTCGAACCGCCGTCGCATCACGTGCACGCGGCCGTCCCAGTGGTTGAACGCGCCCACCACGCTGACGCGCCCGGCGTTGGGTGCCCACACCGCGAAAGCCGTGCCGTCCACGCCGTCGAGGCGACGCGGATGCGCACCGAGCACGTCGTAGGCGCGCCAGTGGTTGCCTTCGGCCAACAGATGGCAGTCCAGCTCGCCCAGCAGCGGCGGGAACGCGTAGGGGTCGTCGAGTTCGTGCACGCCTTGCGCATCGTGCACGCGCAGGCGGTAGCCGAAGCGGCCTTCTGCGGC
>JAJZGE010000359.1 GCA_021798675.1 Pseudomonadota bacterium
GGCCGGGTGCGTGTAGTGTCGGTACTGCAGGTGGCCGAGGGCGGCGACACCTGCGCCCTGATGATGTCCGATTCCGGCATCCAGCGCGCGCAGGAGCTGAGCGATGAACTGACCTCGCTCGATGCGGACACCACGCGCCTCGTCGACGTGGAACTCACCCACGGCATGCCCGGCGACGTGCTGCTGAGCCAGGTGACCCAGCACGGCATCGACCACATCGTGGTCGGCCACACAGGGCGCGGCGCGCTCGCGCGATGGCTGATTGGCTCGGTTTCCGACAACGTGCTGGCGCGCGCGCAGGTGCCGGTGACGGTGGTGCGATGACAGCGGCGCGCTGAATCCGCTCAATGGGCGGCAGGCGCCGGCGCCTGCTCGCGCGACTCCGCGTCGATCTTGCGCTGCGCCAGTTGCTCCAGCTTCAGCCTGGCCATGTCGACCGGACGGATCTTGCTGATGAAGCACGGCGGAAAGCCGCGGCCGGTGAACACCTTGTCGAAGTTCACCGACACTTCGCCGCCGAACGAGCTGAGCCCGATGGCGTTGGCGTACTCCAGGTTCGGACAGACGCCCACATCCAGCAGCCACGCGCGGTTGGGCCGCGTATACACCGCCAGTTGGCTGTCACCCAGCGGCTCCCACGAGTAGAAATCGAAATAGTGGAAGCTGCGCACCGACGCACCCGCGGCCGCCGCATAGGCCGCCTGGCGCTGGGCCATGCGCTGCGCATACGGCACGCTGGAACAGGCGGCCAATGCCGTCGCCAGCACAACGGCGATCCACGAAGCTTTGCGTGACATGGCTGCAACTCCTCCATCATCGATGCGCACTGGAACGCGCGAACGGCGCGCGGGTGCACCGTTTATTTCTTGCCGCCCTGCTTCGGCAGCGGCTGCCAGTGGTCGGGCACGAACCCGCCCACCTCGTAGACCAGATCCACCTTCTTCTCGCCATCCTGCATGGTGACCGGCAGGCTGATCTTCCTGGCCTTCTCCAGCAGCGCGATGAAGCCCTTGTCGTCGCGGATCATCAGCGCCGGTTCGCCGGTGGGCGGCGCATAGGCCTTGATCGGGTGGAGCTTGTCGTCGAACTTCGCCTCGATGGTGCAATCGCCCCTGCAGACGAAGCCATGCGCGTCGCTGTACAGGAACGCGCTCTGGCCCCAACTGCTGTGCCGGCGCAGCACCAGCTGCACCCGCACGTCCGCAGGCTGGCTGTCGTAGATCGCCGC
Source organism: Pseudomonadota bacterium (assembly GCA_021798675.1). The sequence continues at coordinate 1,229 of JAJZGE010000359.1, forward strand.
CGTGGACTGGGTGCCGCCCGCCATCGGCGCCACCTGGTACTGCCACAGCGCGGCGAGGCGCGCCTTCTCGCTCTTTTCCTTCCAGCGCTTCTCGACCGCGGGGAGCGTTTGCTGCACTTCCTTCGCCGCCGCGCTGGCGGGGTAGCGCTGCACGATGTCCTCGCCCATCGACGCCGCCATCTGGTCGTTGTGGATGCGCAGCAACTGGCGATAGGTGTTCAGGTCGCGCGCGGCCTCGGTGGCCTGCACTTGCGCCTTTTGCTGTGCGGCGTCGGGCGCGGGCGCGCCGCCTTGCGAACAACCGGCCAGGATCAGCGCACCGGCAACGGCGGCAAGGGCGAAGCGGGAACGGGGCGGCGCGGGCATCATCGGCGAATCATCCGGAGCGGAACCAGCGGTTAGCTTGGAACGACCGCAGGCCGCGGCGCAAGCTCAGTCGCCCGCCACGGGCTGGCCACCGTAGCGTTCGCGCAGCGCGGCGCGATAGCGGCGGCTGCACGGAATCGTCATGCCGTCGCGCAAGCGCAGGCGCGCATCGCCGGTGTCCAGCGGCTCGATCTCGGCAAGATAGTCGAGGTTGACGAAGTAGCCGCGGTGCACGCGCAGGAAGCGCGCCGGATCCAGCCGCACCTCGATGCCCGCCATGGTGCTGCGCAGCGGATAGTCGCGCCCGCGCACATGCAGGTTCACGTAGTTGCCCGCGGCCTGCAGCCATTCGATCTCGCTGGCGGCGAGCAGGAACTCCTTGCCCAGCTTGCGCACCAGGAAGCGCTCGGGTCGGTCCACCGGTTCCACCGGCGGACCCTCGTCCGGTTCGGCCAGCAGTGTCGCCTCGCCCTGCTGTCGCAGCAGCCACAGCCGCGACAGGCAGATCAGCGCGACGATGAGGAAATAGCTGCGGATGTCCTTCAGGTACTCGTAGCCAAAGTTCGGCCACCAGGCGCCCAGCCGGTAATGCTGGCCAACCATGTCGTAGACCAGCTTGCGCAAGCCGTCCATGCCGACCACGTGGACCAGGCTGAACGCCACGCTGGCGAGCAGGTGCCGGGGCAGGCTGTGGCGCCACGTGTCGAAGCGGAACGGCCAGCGCCGCTCCACCCACTTCACGAAGGGGATCAGCAGCAGGACGAGTAGCGCGCTGGTCGATTCCCAGACCCACGGCTCCCAGGCCGCCGTGCGGGCATGGTCGATCTGTGCCACCAGGCCGTTGAACACCGTGTTGAGGGTGTATAGCGCCACCCAGAAGGCCACCTCGACCGAGCGGGGCCAACGCTGGAAATCCCTGTACTCGACGTCCGCCTGCTCGCTCATGCCGGCGATTCTACGTGGCGCGGCGATATCCCACGCATCCCGTCCCGGGCTGCAGTCGACTCATCCCCGACCGCCTGCGATCCGTCCCTTTGTGCTGGGAACCGTGGCGATGCCGGCCCATGCTGGCCGCCGTCCATCCCGTCCGGAGCGATACGATGAAAAGGCGCGACTTGCTGAAGGCTGCCGCCACCCTGCCCCTGCTGCCCCTGTTGATGCGCGGCGGCACAGCCCTGGCGCACGGCGCCGGCGCCGTCGCGGCCACCTTGCGCTCACGCGTCCGCCCGGGCGGACCTGGCTGGCCCACGAGCGCGGAATGGGAGCAGCTGAACCGGCAGGTCGGCGGCCGGCTGCTGAAACTGGAATCGGCGTTCGCCGGCGGCGACGCGGCGCCGGTGCTCAAGCAACTGGACAACCCGTTCGCAGTGGGCGACAACCCGGCGCTGACCCAGACCAGCGGCTGGGCCGATGCCTGGGCCTCGCAGCCCAGCGCCTACGCGGTGGCGGCGGAGAGCACGGCCGACGTGGTGGCGGCCGTCGATTTCGCCCGCAAGCACCGCCTGCGGCTGGTCGTGAAGGGCGGCGGCCACAGCTACCAGGGCACCTCGGACGCGCCGGATTCGTTGCTGGTGTGGACCCGTCACATGAACCGGGTGGGCCTGCACGACGCCTTCGTGCCGCAAGGCTGCGCCGGCCATGCGGCGCCGCTGCCGGCGGTGAGCGTGGATGCCGGCGCGATGTGGATCGATGCCTATGACGCCGTAACCACCCGCGGCGGCCGCTACGTGCAGGGCGGCGGCTGCACCACGGTGGGCGTGGCGGGTCTGGTGCAGAGCGGGGGCTTCGGCAGCTTCTCGAAACGTTGGGGCACCGCGGCGTCCAACCTGCTGGAGGCGGAGGTCGTCACTGCCGACGGCCAGGTGCGCATTGCCAATGCGCGCACGAATCCGGAGCTGTTCTGGGGTCTCAAGGGCGGCGGCGGCGGCAGCCTCGGCGTGGTCACGCGGCTGACACTGCGCACCTTCGACTTGCCGGCCATGGCGGGCGTGGTGGCCGGCACCATCCAGGCCGATTCGGATGCGGCTTACCGCGCGCTGATCGCCGAGGCAATGGACTTCTACCGGCGCGCACTGTTCAAC
>JAJZGE010000360.1 GCA_021798675.1 Pseudomonadota bacterium
TCTCCGATGTCGGGGCCGTGCTTGGCGGGCGTGGCGGCCAGGGCGGGCGTGCCGCAGAACGCGGCGGCGATCGCCGCGGCCAGGATCCATCGGGTGCGTTGCATGGGGTCACCTCGCTGTCTTGGGAGGCGAGCACGATAGCGCCAAGCCGGGGGCGTTGCAGGTGCCGGAAGGCCCTTGCCATCCGCCGGGAGGCCATGGCCGCGCGTCCCTGGCTGCCTGCGCAGGCACTCAGCGTTCGTAGCGGTAGTTGAGGCTGGCGCGGTTGAAATCGGTGGCGCTCTGCGCCTCGAAGTTCCAGCGGTGGCTGAGCCGATAGCGCAGCGTGACGACCTGGCCGGGCTCGAACAGGCCCACGCCGTAGCTGAGGTAGAGCCTTGGCGAAAGATACTTGCCCACGGCGAACGCGGAGGTGCCGCCCAGCGCTTGGTTGTTGGAGACGCCGATGTCGTCCAGGCCGATCTTCGCGCCGATGCTCTTGGCCAGCAGGTTGCCCGCCGCCGAACCCAGCGCCTGCGCCGCGGAGCCGAGCATGTCGCCTTCGCCGCCCTTCACCTGCGACAGCGGCTTGCCGGTGACGAGGTAGGACAGTGCATCGGACTGCTCCATCAGCGGGTTGGAGAACACCGTGAGCACCGGGTGCCGCGCGGTGCCGGAGATCTGCAGCCCCACTTCCTGGCCCTCGTCGATGGTGGCATTGGGGTTGAGCTTGCGCGCCGCACGGATGTCCAGGCCGGGGTTGTCGATCGGCGTGCTGGCGAACAGCAGCTTGCCGCGCTCGATCGCGAGGTTCTGCCCGTAGGCCTTGTAGGTGCCGCTGACGGTGACCTGGCCCTGGCCGGTGGTGGCGCGGCCGGGGCGCTCGTTCACCGTGAGCACGCCGCCGAGCTGGCCGTCCAGCCCCATCCCGGCAAGATGCGTCTTGCGGCCCAGGTCCACCTTCACCGTGGCGGTGAACGGCAGCGACGCGCCGGGCTGGGGCTGCTTGCGGTCGACCACCACCACGTCGGACGAGGCCTTGCTGGCGCCCGCGCCGGGCAGCTTGTCGAGGTTCACGTCGGCACTGTCCAGCCGCACCGTGCCGCCGAGGTCGAGGCCTTGCGCATCGCGCTGCAGACGCAGGTCGGGGCTGATCACGACCTTGGCGGCGGGAATGTCGGCAGCGGTGAACCGGCTGCCCCGGATCGCGATGTCGGTGGCGGTGCCGCCGCCCAGGCCGGCGACGCCGGCCACGCTCAAGCTGCCTGCGCCGGACTGCACGCTGCCGTCGATACGCAGGCTGTGCGGATCGAGCGCACTCGCCGTGAGCCGGCCCTGGCTGAGCTTGAGCCCGGCGGCCGGCACCTCGGCAGCGAACCCGTTCACCGCGGCCTGGCCGGTGATCGCCGGCCGCGCCAGGGTGCCGCCGAGGCGGAAGTTGCCGCGGGCCTGGCCGTGCACGTTGGCCAGCGTGTTGCCGAGCAACTCCAGGAAGGCGAGGTTGTTCAGGTGCAGGTCGAGCTGGCCGGCCAGTGCCTGCTGCCTGCCGCTCAGGCTCGCCTGGCCGTCCAGGCTGCCGCCGTGGTCGAGGTTGGCGTGCAGGCTCAGGTGCTGGCCGTTCGCGCCGAGCACGGCGTTCAGCGCGAAGCCGTCGTAGCCCAGCAGCGGCGCATCGGGATGTTCGATCCAGGTGACGCTGCCATGGTCGGAGCCGATGCTGGCCTTGCCGCTGATGGCGCCGGCGGCGTTGCGGCGCAGCTGGCCGTCGCCGTGCAGGCTGCCGTCCACGCGCAGCGGCAGGCCGGACTCGCCGGCCGCGTTGAGCAGCAGGGCCAGCGGCAGCCCGCGCAGTCGGTAGCCGGCGTCGAGGTTGCCGGCCTTGTCCTGCCTGGCGTTCACGCACAGCAGCGGATCGCCCGCGGTGAGGCACAGCTCGGAGAGGCTGAAGGCACCGTCGCGCCAGGCCAGTTGGCTGGGATGCTGCAGGCGCCAGCCCGGCATGCCCAGCGGCTCCAGCGTCAGCGTGCCCAGCGTGCCGTTCCAGTTGCCGTTCCTCAGCGCACCGTGCAGCGCCAGCGTGCCGGAAAGCTGGGTGCCGTGCGTGTCCAGTTCCAGCCGGTGGTCGGCCTGGCTGCCTTCGGCCAGCAGGTGAGTGCGCTGGAACACCAGGCCGCCGAGGTGCGCGCCGCTGGCGGTGAGCTCCAGCTTGCCGGCGGGGTGGCTGATGTCGGGAATGCCCACCACCAGTTGCAAGGCGTCCACGCGCTGCTGCCGCCAGGCCAGTGCACCGCCGCGCAAGTGGCCGTTGACGGCCAGCCGTGGCAGCAGGCCGCGCAGGTTGAATTGGCCATCCAGACGTCCGCCGGCAGCGGGCAGCCAGTCGCCCAGCGAGGCGATGGCCAGCCCGACGTCGACGTCGTTGCGGCGGCCCGGCCTGGCTTCGACCTGCACCGTGCTGCTGCCGGAGACAAGCCGCAGTTGGCCGTCGACCACCCGGTCGGGTGACAGGTGCAGCCGGCCCTTGCCGCTCACCGCGCGCTCGCGCAAACGGCCGCCGAGCTGCTTGAGCTCCAGCGTGGCGTCAGGCCCGGCGCGGGTCAGCTGGCCGTGGCTGGCGAGCGCGAAATCCAGCGCTCCGTTCCAGCCGGCGAGGAGCTGGCCCGGGTCGAAGCGGCTGGCGCTGGCGTCGAGCTGCCAGCCCAGCATCGGCTGCAGCTGCAGCGTGCCCTGCACCTGCAGCTTGCCCTGCGGCTGTTGCAGGGTGAGCGGGTGCAGGGCGATCGCCTGCGGCGTGCCGTCCAGGTCCAGCGCCAGCTGCGCGGGTTTGCCGGGCGGGCCGATCGTGAGGTCGCCGCTGGCGTGGAAGCGCTCGATGCTGCCTTGTGCATCCAGCTTGCCGGTGCTGGCCAGCGGCTGGCCGACCAGCTCGGCGGGAAGCTGCACCCCGTGCCACTGGAGCGCCAGCCGGCCGCCCAGCGGCTTCGCGGCCAGTTGCAGCGTGCCACTGGCCTCGAGCCGGCCCTTGATCTGCGGCGAGGTCAGGGCGAGCTGCTGCAGTTCGAGCAGCTTACCGTCGTCGCTGAGGTGCGCGCGCAGCGGCTGCAGCCGCAGGCGGTAGCGGTCCAGATCCAGCGTGCCGGCGAGTTCGCCGCCATGGCGGTCACCGTGGCCCTGCACCGCCAGCGCCAGCGATTTCAGCGCGTGGTCGCCCAGCAGCGGACGCGGATCGAAGCGGGGAGCGCTCAGCGTGGCCTTCCAGTCGTCGTTGCCGTTCTGGGCCAGTTCGACGTGCAGGCGCGCGGCCATCGGTTGCTGCAGGGCGAGGTCCAGTTGTGCATGCCTGCCGTCGCTGCTGGCGACCAGCCGGCCGGCGTAGCTGGCGCCGCCCAGCTTCCAGGCGAAATCGGCCTGGCCGCTCCCGCGTTGGCGGCGCGCCAGCGCGAGTCGACCCTGCAGATCCACGTGGCCCTCCGGCGCACGCAGCTTCAGCGTATCGATGGCGATCCCCGCATGCGTCCAGCGACCGGCGAGATCGAGGCTGTCGGAGGCGAACAAGGGCCGGCCGGCCTGGCTGACGCGCACCGCGCCCACATGGACCCGATCGAACAGCAGGTCCACCGGGGGCTGCCGCGGGAAGCTGCCGGAGCTTTGGCTGCTGCCCGTGCTCTTCGGTAGCGTTACCGCCACACCATCGG
>JAJZGE010000361.1 GCA_021798675.1 Pseudomonadota bacterium
GTTGTCGGAGGAGGGGCGGGCCTCAGGCCTGCGCGTGGGCCTGGCGCACGAGGCGGTGCTGGCCGACCATGCCGACCTCGCCGGGCACGATGTCTACATGAGCGGGCCGCCCGCGATGATCGAGGTGGCGCGCCACCGATTCGTGACGGCCGGGTTGCCGGAAGAGCGGCTGTACTACGACTCGTTCGACTACGCCCCGGACGTGCTGGCGCGCATCGTGGCCGCCAGGGCCGGCATCCATCCGTAGCGGCTACTGCCTGCCCTTCGCCACCGGCAGCTGTGCCGCGTGCCACGACAGCACGCCGCCGCCCAGCGTGTAGACCTTGAGGAAGCCGGCCTTGACCAGCCGCTGCGCGGCCTTGGCCGAGTTGCCGCGGCCGTCCTTGTCCATCACCACCACCGGCAGCTCCTTGGCCTTGGCCAGGTCCTTGTGCTCGGGGTCGAACTGGCTCATCAGCACGTGGCGGGCGCCGGGCACGTGCATCTTCTCGTAGTCGGCGATGGCCGAGAGGTCGATCAGCAGCGGGTTGTCGCGGTTGATCAGGTGGGTCAGGCCGCCGGGGGTCAATTCCTTGACCTTGCCGAACAGCAGGCTGACCTGCACCACGATCAGGCCGGCGAGCAGGATCGCGAACAGCGCGGCCAGCGCCACATGGTTGCCGATGAACTGGGGCAGCTTGTGCAGGAAATCGTGCATGTCGGTTCCACGGGCGCGAGGGGCGCGCCGGTACGGTCAAACCGCCGATTATACGGGTTCAGCCGCCGTCGATGTCCGGCACGCCGCTCTCCAGCCACCAGTGCTTGGCCTTGTCGTCGTAGCGCCAGACCTGGCGCACGACGAAGCTGCGCTCGACCTGGGTGTGGATGTTGATCACGCTGATCTTCACCGTCTGCTGCACCTCGTCGTTGCCCAGCGGCACCGGGCCGGCGCCGTCGTCGTAATCGCTCACGCGCACCTGCTTGTAGCGCTGCAGGTCGAAGTCGGTGGGCGGGTGCGCCTTGAGCACCGCGGGGTCGACGAACTGCAGCGCGGCCTGCAGCCCGTTCCAGCGCACCGCGCTGCCATAGGCGCCGAGCGTGGCGACCAGGTTGTCGCTGCGTGCCTTCTGGGCACAGCCGGCGAGCAGCACAACGGCGGCGAGCGGTAACAGGATGCGGCGCATGGCGGTTCTCCCCGGAAGTCCGCCCATTCTGCGGCGCGGCGCCCGGCGTATCAATCGCGGCGCTTGGCGACGAAACGGGCCGCCAGCGTGGCTGCGGGCCTGCCGTCCGTGCCCGGTACCTGGCATGCCACTTCGACGCGCGCCTTTCCCCGCGCCTGCAGGGTGTCGAAGAACACGGTCCAGTCCGCGTCCGGCGCGAGCCGGGCCTCGGCGTGGAAGTCCGTCCACACCGGCTGCAGGTAGCGCACGGTGGATTCGCCCACGAACACGTCGCAGTCCTGGTCGTTCCGGCGCAGTGCCAGCTCCACCAGGCCCCAGCCGGCCAGGGTCATCAGGCTCACGAGGCTGCCGCCGAAGGCACAGCCCTTGTCGTTGACGTTGGGCGCCAGCGGCGCGCGCAGCACGAGCCGATCATCGTCGTGGGCCGACAGTTCGAGATCCATCGCCCGGGCCAGCGGGATCTCATCGCGGATGAAGCGGAGCAGGGACGAGGCAGCGGAGTCGTTCATGGCGTCGGGACGATGGGGCAGGCCGCATTGTAGATCGGTACGCTCCGACCATGCGGCGGCTTGCCCTTCTGCCGAATAGCGTTTCCGACCGTTCGTGGATCTCGATGGATCGTCGTCCATGCATGCGGAATTCGGCATAATCGCCACTACCGCTGCTGGCCTTTGCTAGCGTGCGCGAATCTCCTTGCGATCGCGGGAAGGTGTCGTGGATCTGAAGCTCTCGGCCGAGGACATGCAGGCGCTGTTCGATGCCTTGCCCGACGTCGTGTTCTTCGTGAAGGATCGGGCCGGGCGCTACACCCACGCCAACCTCACCCTGGTACGCCGGCTGCGCCTGAAGCGGCGCGAGGAAGTGATCGGGCACAGCGTGGCGGAGCTGTTCCCCGTTGCGCTGGGCAGTTCCTATGCTGCGCAGGACCGGCGCGTGTTGGCCGGCGAAGCCATCGCCAACCAGTTGGAGGTGCACCTGCTGCCGAACCGTGCGCCGGGTTGGTGCCTCACCTGCAAATACCCGCACCGGCAGCGCGGCGAGGTGTGCGGCGTGCTCGGCATCTCGCGCGACCTGCCGTATCCTGACGGCCGCCACCCCACGTATCCGCGGCTGGCGCGTGCGATGGAATACCTGAAGCGGCACTACTCCGAAGGCGTGCGCGTGAGTGCGCTGGCCCGGCTGGCGGAGCTGTCGGTGGCGCAACTGGAACGGCACTTCCGCCGGGTGTTCCAGCTCACCCCGCAGCAGGCGTTGACCAAGTTGCGCATCGAAGCGGCGATGCGCCTGTTGCGCGGTGACGGCAGCGTGGCCGACATCGGCCTGGCCTGCGGCTTCACCGACCAGAGCGCGTTCGCACGGCAGTTCAAGGCCACCGTGGGGATGACGCCACGCGAGTTCCGCAACCTGCACGGCTGAGGGGTTGGACGGCTATTCGATCGTGGCAAGGTCGCGACGAAGCATAGGCGGCGGCATCGACCGATCGCTGCGGAACGGTGCACGCGCGCGGCTATACTCGCGGCCTGTGGCCTGCGCGATGCGGGCTGGTCGTCGGGTATCGCATGGGCCGCAAGCCGCACATTCCGCCGTTGCAGGGCCGCGTGGTGGTCATCACCCGGCCTGCCGGCACGGCTGTCGCGCTGGCCCGGCGCGTGCGTGCGTGCGGCGGCACGCCGTTGTTGCTGCCGGGATTGTCGCTGCGCGCTGCGGACTCCCCGGACATGCGCGCGAAGATGCGTGCCGCCTTGCAGGATGACGTGCTGGTGTTCGCCAGTCCCGCCGCCGTGCGATTCGCCGCCGCCCTCGCGCCGCTACGCAGCAGGGCCACGGTGTTGGCCGTGGGACAGGGCACGGCGCAAGCGCTGCGTGGCCATGGCGTGCCGGCACAGGCACCGTCGCGGCAGGACAGCGAAGGCTTGCTGGATCTTCCGGCGCTGCGCGATGTGCGCGGCAAGCGCGTGGCCCTGATCGGCGCGGCCGGCGGGCGCGGCCTGCTGCGCCAGCAACTGGGCGCGCGTGGGGTGCAGCTGCGCGAGCTGCATGTGTACCAGCGGGTGCCGCCGCGGCTGGATCGTCGGCACTTCGCTGCGGTGCAGGCGCTGCCGCGTTCGGCGCGCGTGTTGCTCTCCAGTGCCGAGGCGCTGCACAACCTGATGAACCAGCTGCCCGCGCCCGCTGGCGCTCGCCTGCGCGCGGCGGTGGCCGTGGCCAGCAGCGAGCGGCTGGCCACGGCGGCGCGCCAGGCGGGTTTCGCGCGCATCGTGCTGGCCGATTCCGCGCTGGCGGAGGATCTGCTGGTCGCGTCCGCGCGCCGCTGACTTTTACGCGACCGCAACGAACGCCCGCGGCCTGCCTGTTAGCATGCCGGCATGAACGAACACGAGCCCGCGCCATCCGCCACGCCTGCCGCCGCGCCGCGTGCCACCCGACCCGCGTCGCGCGATGCGGCACCCCGCGGCGGCAGCGTCGCACTGGCCCTGCTGCTGGCATCGTTGGCGCTCTTGGCG
>JAJZGE010000362.1 GCA_021798675.1 Pseudomonadota bacterium
GTCCCCGACGGCATCGGCTGGCTGCATCTGGATACCTACGCCTGGAACGACGCCGACCGCCCCGGCCGCCCGCGCGGCGGCGAGGCGATGGGGCTGCGTGCGCTGTTCGCGTATCTGCAGCAGCGCTACCGCCGCTGAGCGCAAGTTCTGCGCGCAAAAAACAGCGCTTCGGCGCTGTTTTTTTTTGCGAACTCGTGTGATCCTTCGCTCCGATCGGCAGGTTCCTGGCGGCATTGTTCGATCCACGTCACTACGCAGGATGTTTCGCCTCCAGGAAAGGCAGATCGCTATGTTGCAATCGCCATACGTCACACGCAATCAGGCCATGGCGGCCAAAACCCGCCCATAGGAGATGGAGCGTTGCAAGCGCTCAACTGAAGGGAGCGCGCACGAAAAGCGCCGCCGCCACGATCGTCACAAAACCTTTCATTCGTCCACGGGGAGAACTTCATGCATCCTGCACTGCCTCATCATCGGCTCGCTCTGGCGCTGTCCAGCGCCCTGTTCGCCACCCTCTCGCTGGGCGCCACGGCCGCCCATGCGCAGGATAAGCCTGCCGCTGCGCCCAAGACGGCCACCAATCTGCAGTCGATCGAGGTGACCGGCACGCGCATCAAGGGCGCCGACATGGCCAGCCAGGTGCCGGTGATCACGATCAGCGCGGCCGACATTCAGAAGACCGGCCTGACCAGCATCGGCGACATCCTGCAGCAGCTGAGCTCGGCCGGCTCCGCGCTCAACACCAAGTTCAACTCGGCCGGCAACTTCGGCTTTGCGCCGGACGGCAGCGGCGTCGGCTCGGGTTCGGCCACGCTGGATCTGCGCAACCTCGGCGCCAAGCGCGTGCTGATCCTGGTCGACGGCATCCGCTGGGTGAACGAGAGTTCCGCCTCGGGCGTCTCCGCCGCGGTCGATCTGAACACCATCCCGGCCAGCATCATCGAGCGCATCGAGATCCTGCAGGACGGCGCCTCGGCGCTGTACGGCTCGGACGCCATCGCCGGCGTGGTCAACATCATCACCAAGCGCTCGCAGCAGGGCGCGGCGGCCAATTTCTACATCGGCGACTACAACAACCTCAAAGGTGGTGCCACCAGCAGCGCCGACCTGTCGTTCGGCGGCAAGACCGACCGCTACGAATTCTTCGTCGATGTCAGCCATGTCAAGCAGGACGCAATCTTCTCCAACGCCTGGGGTCAATCCGGCAACGAGTGCGTACCCGGCACCGGGCTGGACAACTGCAGCTCGGCCACCCCGACCGGCCGCTTCATCTTCACCGACGGCACCGGCACCACGGTGAGCGTCACGCCCAACGGCAGCTTCGCCGGCAAGCCGTCCTACCCCGGCGACTACCATCACTTCACCGGCGCCGACCGCTTCAACTTCGCCCGCTACAACATGCTGCTGACTCCGAGCGAACGCAACGCGATCTTTGCGCAGACGCGTTACAAGGTCAGCGACAGCGTCACCTGGTACATGCGCGGCCTGTACAACACGCGCAAGTCGGTCAACCAGGCCGCGCCGGAGCCGATCTTCTTGGGGCCCGGTGCCGGCACCGGCGGCCTCGCCGACAGCGTCGGGGTGGACGTCACCAATCCGTACAACCCGTTCGGCTTCACCCTCAACCCCGATCCGGCCAACGGCAACTTCATCCTGCTGGCGCGGCGGCCGGTCGAGGGCGGCCCGCGCATCTTCGAGCAGCAGGTCGACACCGCCTACTTCGCCACCGGCCTGGAGGGCAGCTTCAGCATCGGCCAGCATGACCTGAACTGGGACGTGAACCTCGCCAGCGGCGACAACAAGGCCACCCAGACGGTGCACGGCACCTACAACATCGCGCACATCCAGCGCGGGTTGGGCCCGCTGGCCAACTGCACCGGCAGCTGCGTGCCGCTGAACTTCTTCAGCGGCCCCGGCACGCTGACCCCGGCGATGCTGCAGTACATCCAGTACATCGAGCACGACACCAGCGAGAACAAGCTGCAGCTGGCCACCGCCAACCTCTCCGGCAACCTGTTCGAACTGCCCGCGGGCACCATCAATTTCGCCTCCGGCTTCGAGCACCGCAATTACCGCGGTAGCTACCAACCCGACGCGGTGGTGGTGGCGGGCGAATCCAACGGCGTGCCGTCGCTGCCGATCTCGGGCAGCTACTCGATCAACGAGTACTACCTGGAGTTGAACGCGCCGCTGCTGAAGGATCTGCCCGGTGTGAAATCGCTGGACCTGTCCGCGGCGACCCGCTACTCGGACTACTCCACCTTCGGCGGCACCACCAACAGCAAGCTGGGCCTACGCTGGCAGGTATTCGACGACCTGACCCTGCGCAGCACGCTGGCGCAGGGCTTCCGCGCGCCGTCGATCGGCGAGCTGTTCGGCTCGCCGGCGCGCTTCGACGCGGTGCTGCTGGACCCCTGCTCGGCGCCGATCGGCAACCCGCAGACCGCCAGCAAATGCGCCGGGTTCGGCGTACCGGCCAGCTACAGCCAGTCCAACACGCAGATCTCGGTGCGCACCGGCGGCAATGCCAGTCTGCAGCCGGAAACCTCGCGCAGCCTGACCGCCGGTGCGGTCTACAGCCCGGGCTGGGCCACCAACACGGCTTGGGCCAGCCGGCTAGACCTCACCGTGGGTTACTACAAGATCAAGATCGACGGCGCGATCCAGGCGCTGGATGCGCAGACCAAGCTCAACCGTTGCGTGGACAGCGGCAGCCCCAGCTCGGTGTTCTGCGCCGGCATCCACCGCAACGCCACCGGCAACATCGACGGCTTCGACAACACCCTGCAAAACCTGGGCTTGATCAACACCAGCGGCTGGGACTTTGGCGTGAACTGGCGCGGGCCGGAATCCGCCATCGGCGTGTTCACCGCCAACTGGCAGAGCACCTACGTCTCCAACTACCGGGCCAGCAACAAGGCCGGCAACGTGGAGCCGCGCAGCGTGGGGCTGGAACTCAACGACAGCGCCATCCCGCGGCTGTCGTCGAATCTGGATCTGGGCTGGTCGCACCAGGCCTGGAGCGTGAATACCCGGTTCCGCTACACCAGTGCGCTGAAGGAGGACTGCTCGGCCGCCGCCGGCTACGCGATCTGCAACCATCCCAACGAGATCACGCCGACCCGCCCGAACGGCACCCACGACCTCGGCGCGGTGGTCTATCAGGATCTGCGCGCCAGCTGGAAGCTGCCGATCAGCCTGGATATGACGCTGAGCGCCGGCATCAACAACCTGTGGAACAAGCAGCCGCCGATCTGCGTGTCGTGCTCGCTGAACGGCTACGACGCGTCGACCTACGACACGCCCAGCCGCTTCACCTATGTACAGGCCAGCGTGAAGTTCTGACCCGCACTGTTTGCCACCGGCACACGGATCGCGATGCGGCGACCCGGGTGCCGGCCACCACCAGCGCGGATTCACAGATCATTGCAGAAAAAAGGCAGCGCAAAAGCGCTGCCTTTTTTCTTGCTTGCGGTGCCAAAGCTCAGTGAGTAGCGGGCGCGACCGCTGCGGCCGGCTTGGCAGCAGGCGCCGGCTTGGCGAGTGACGCCATGAAGCCGCCGCTGTACTTGCCGCCATATGGCAGCACCTGCGCCGCGAGCGTGGGGCTGGCCTGGATCAGGCCGTCGACGTCGAACAGGATGTGCGCGGTCTCGTCCAGGTAAA
>JAJZGE010000363.1:0-339 GCA_021798675.1 Pseudomonadota bacterium
CCGGAAACCGGCTACGTCGTGGTGTCCAGCGCCGACGGCGGCGTGATCTCCGAGGGCGGCACCAGTTTCGTGGCACCCCAGCTCAACGGCGTCAGCGCGCTGCTGACGCAGAGCACCGGCCATCGCGTGGGCTTCTGGAACCCGCAGATATACCTGCTGCAGGACATCTTCGGCTACGGCAAGTGGTCGGCCTTCAACAGCGTGGACGCGGGTGACAACTGGTTCTACCACGGCGCACCCCACTACACCCCGGGGGCCGGCATCGGCACGCTCGACGTGGACAACCTCAACACCTTCCTCGGCGGACGCTGAGGCCACCGACCCCAGCGCCACTTCGAC
>JAJZGE010000363.1:349-3656 GCA_021798675.1 Pseudomonadota bacterium
GCCGTCGCCTTGTTCAGCGCCATGCGTTCCTAACCCGCCCGCCGCAATGCCACAATGCGCGCGATACGTTTGGAGGAGATCCCGCATGGCGCCAGCCCAAGCCCACGGCATACCGGCCGTCCCGGAGAGCGGCATCACGCCCGTGGCAGTGCGTAGCGGCATCGCGGTCGAGATCAATGGCGAGCGCTTCGTGCACACTGGCGACCCGCAGATGCCGCTGCTGTGGTACCTGCGCGACGTGCTGTGGCTCACCGGCACCAAATACGGCGGCGAGCACGGCGAGAACGGCGCCGACCTGGTGCTGGTGGACGGCAAACCGGTCTCGGCGATCGGCCAGCCGATGAACCGGCTCGCCGACAAGCGCATCACCACGGTCGAAGGCCTGGCCGCCAAGGACGGAACGCTGCATCCGCTGCAGCAGGCCTTCATCGACGAGGATGCGGTCGGCTGCGGCTACTGCACGCCGGGCTGGCTGATCGCCGGCGTGGCACTGCTCAAGCGCAAGCCGCATCCCGACGACGGCGACATCGACCAGTTGCCGAACAGCTGCCGCTGCGGCGTGCAGACCCGGGTGCGCGCGGCGATCAAGCGCGCCGCCGCCGGCAAGGCGGGCCAGGCATGAGCGCGAACACCTCGAACGGCATCCGGCTGTCGCGCCGCCGCTTCCTGCAGGTCCTCGCCGGTGCCGCCGGCGCGCTGGTGGTGGGCGTGCGCTTCGCCGAGGCCGGCGAGCCACCCTTGCCGCCGGAATGGCTGGGCAACGACTTCCACGACCTCGGTGCCTATGTGCGCATCGACTCCGAAGGCAACGTGCTGATCGGCGCGCGCGATCCCGACACCGGCACCGGCGTCGCCACCGCGCTGCCGATGATCCTCGCCGACGAACTCGACGCGGACTGGAACCGCGTCAGCGTGGTGCACCTCGGCCTGGGCGTCGAGGCCGGCAACGATGGCCATCCCCGCTGGACCTACGGCCGCCAGCGCGGCGGCACCGGCGACTCCATCCCCGCCGCCTGGGCCGACCTGCGCCTGGCCGGCGCGCTGGCGCGCTGGCTGATCACCCAGGCCGCCGCGCGCCGCCTCGGCATCGCCGCCGACCGCCTGCGCTGCGAGGCCGGCACGGTGATCGCGCCGGACGGCCGCCGCGTCACCTACGGCAGCCTGGTGGACGACGCCAGCAAGCTCGACCTGCCCACGCAGGCGCCGGCGCCCAAGCCGCCGCAGCGCTACACCCTGATCGGCAAGCCGGTGGGCGACGTGGATGCGCACGCCATCGTCACCGGCCAGGCGAAATACGCCATCGACCACCACGAGGCCGAGGCGCTGGTCGCCGTGCTGTCGCACTGTCCGTGGCCGGACGGCTCGCTCGCCAGCATCGACACCGCGCCGGCGCTGGCGGTGAAGGGCGTGGTCAAGGTGCTGCAGCTCAAGCCGGAAGCAAACCAGCCGCCGGGCCACACGGTGATCGCCCCCGCCGTGGCCGTGCTGGCCGAGAGCACCTGGGCAGCCTTGCAAGGCCGCGACAAACTCAAGCTGGAATGGAAGCCCGGCCCCAGCGCCGCCGAGAACAGCGCCGCGCTCGAGCAGCAGGCCACCGCGCTGCTGGACAGCCAGTCCGCGCCCACCACGCGCGTGCGCGACGACGGCGACGTGGAGAAAGCATCGAAATATGCCGCGATCCGCGTCGAGGCGACCTATTACCAGCCCTGGCTCGCGCACGCCTGCGCCGAACCGATGAACTGCCTCGTGCGCATCGACAAGGACAAGGCCAGCCTGGTGGTGCCGACCCAGTCGCCGCAGCAGGCCTGCGCCGTGGTGCAGCGGCTCACCGGCATCGCGCCCGAGAACATCGCGATCCGCGTGCCGCGCGTGGGCGGCGGCTACGGCCGCCGCCTCGACCACGACTACGTGGCCGAAGCCGTGCTGCTCGCCAAGGCCGCGAACAAGCCCGTGCGCCTGCTGTGGACGCGCGGCGAGGACTTCACGCACGACTACTATCGCCCCGCCAGCGTGCACAAGATCAACGCCGTGATCGACCGCAAGCGCAACCTGGCCGGCTGGAACCAGCGCGTCGCCAGCGCCTCCGCGCTCGCCGGCCGCGGCGTGCCGGCCGACCGCCTGTGGAGTTCGGAAGTCTCGGCGGACCAGCTGCCGGCCGGCCTGGTGCCCAACTTCCGCAGCGACTGGTACGCGCAGCAGTCCGCCCTGCCGCGCGGCCCGCACCGCGCCATGCCGCACCTGGCCAACGCCTTCGCCGCCGAGAGCTTCATCGACGAGATCGCGCACCAGTTGCGCGAGGATCCGATGAAGACCCGCCTGCGCCTGCTCGGCGAGCCGCGCAACATCACACTGCAAGGCGGCGGCACGCTGGATACCGGCCGCCTGCGCAACGTGCTGCAACTGGTCGCCGACCGCATCGACTGGAAGGACTGGCTGCACAGCGTCAACGGCCTCGGCATCGCCTGCTGGCACATGGACGGCGCCTACGTGGCGCACGCCATCGAAACCTCGCTGCAGAACGACAAGCTCGGCATCGAGCGCGTGGTCTGCGCGGTGGACGTCGGCCGCGTGATCAACCCGCTGGGGCTGGAAGGCCAGGTCGCCGGCGCCACGCTGGACGCGCTTTCCACCGCGCTCAACCTCGCCATCACCACCAGGGACGGCAAGGTGCAGCAGCACGACTGGAAGGCCTACCCGCTGGCCAGCATGGCCCAGCTGCCGAACAGCGTGGAAACCATCATCGTCCCCGACGACGGCCGCCCGCCTGCCGGCGCCAGCTTCCTGGCCATGCCCACCGCCGCCCCGGCACTCGCCAATTCGGTGTTCCGCGTCAGCGCAGTCCGCGTGCGGCGACTGCCGCTGATGAGGGAGTTCTTGCGGCTGTCTTAATCGGGCGCGGGATTCGCTGTCGCGACTTGCGTCGCCCGTGGCGGGTTGGCCCGTCTTTGCATGCAGGCGCGCCTTCCGTTGCCTGCCGCAAGCTGCGAAGCGGTCTCGCGGGTCCGCCGCAGCTACCAAGCGGTTTTGTCTGCTTGCCATCAGCGACAGAGCGGTTTCGTGTGCCCTCTGCGCTTGCGCGACCACGGACAAAGCCGCCTCAACGCCGCAACGAGCGATCCATCGATGTTGCGCGCCTCAGGCGAAACCGCCCGCGCCCGGATCAATGAAACTGATCGCTGGCCGGCACCCACGAACTCGAGGAAGCCGCCGGCACGTAGCCATTCACCACCGGCTCGGTGGGTGGACATCCCGGCGGCAGCGGACCGCCCGCGACGCGGGCGGCAGCGCATTGCGCCGCATTGTCCAG
>JAJZGE010000364.1 GCA_021798675.1 Pseudomonadota bacterium
CACTTCGATCTTCTCGCCGATGGTCGCGGTCTGCGCCTTGGCGGCTTCCTCGATGCTGGCGGCGCCCGGGAAGGCGGCGGCCTTCACCGTGTCGATGTCGCCGGCGCTGGCCTTCAGGGCGGCCTCGGCGACGGCGTTGGTGAACTCGATGAAGTTCGGCGCCTTGGCGACGAAGTCGGTCTCGCTGTTGACCTCGACCAGCACGGCCTTGCCGTTGGCCTGGGCGGCGGCGATGCGGCCTTCCGCGGCGATGCGGTCGGCCTTCTTCTCGGCCTTGACCATGCCGGTCTTGCGCAGCCATTCCATCGCCGCGTCGATGTCGCCGTTGTTCTCGACCAGCGCCTTCTTGCACTCCATCATGCCGGCGCCGGAGCGCTCGCGCAGTTCCTTCACGAGTTGGGCGGAGATATTGCTCATCGGTATTCCTCGAATGCTCGTGGCGTCGTGGCGGATCGCGCCACGACGCCGTGATGGCTTGTCGTTGCGACGGCGGTTGCCCGCCGCCGCATCGGCTTACTTGGCGTCGCGCGGGGCGCGGCCTTCGCGGCCACCGTCGCGGCGCGGCGCACCGGCGCCCTTGCGCGGGGCGGCGTCACGGTCGCGGCGCGGCGCGGCCTTGCGCTCGCTGCGCTCGGCCTTGGCGACCGGGTTGCCTTCCTCGTCCAGCTCGACGAACTCGTCGGCGTCGCCCTGGGCGGCAGCCGGCGCGGCGGCCTTGCCTTCCAGGATCGAGTCGGCGGCGGCGCGGGCGTACAGCTGGATCGCGCGGATCGCGTCGTCGTTGCCGGGGATCGCGTAATCCACCAGCTCCGGGTTGTAGTTGGTGTCGACCACCGCCACCACCGGGATGCCCAGCTTGCGGGCTTCCTGCACGGCGATGTCCTCGTGGCCGATGTCGATCACGAACAGCGCGTCGGGCAGGCGGTTCATGTTCTTGATGCCGCCCAGCGAGTTCTGCAGCTTCTCGCGCTCGCGGCGACGGGCCAGCACTTCGTGCTTGACCAGCTTGTCGAAGCTGCCGTCGGTCTCGGCCGCTTCCAGCTCCTTGAGCTTGGCCACCGACTGCTTCACGGTGCGGAAGTTGGTGAGCATGCCGCCCAGCCAGCGCGCGGTGACGAAGGGCATGCCGGCGCGGGTGGCTTCCTCGGCCAGCGCCTCGCGGGCGGAGCGCTTGGTGCCCACGAACAGGATGGTGCCGCGCTTCTGCGCCAGGCCCGACAGGAAGTTCATCGCGTCGGTGAACAGCGGCAGGGTCTTCTCGAGGTTGATGATGTGGATCTTGCCGCGGGCGCCGAAGATGTACGGACCCATCTTCGGGTTCCAGTAACGGGTCTGGTGACCGAAATGCACGCCGGCTTCGAGCATTTCGCGCATGGTGACTTGAGCCATGGTGTAACTCCTTGCGTTGGGCCTTTTCAGGTGGCCCGGGGGGTTGGGACCTCCACGCATCCCCGGCTTCGACCGCGGCAGCGAACGCTGCGCGCGGCACCCCGAAGAACGGTGCCGATGCGTGTGTGGCGTTGGGTTTGGGATGCTGCCGCGGCGCGGTTACAATCCCGTTTCGCCTTGCAGTGAGCGCCGGTCGAAAGCCTCGACGACGGTCTGCAAAACTGTGAGATTGTAGCCGGTACGCCGGCGCGGCGGCAAGTTGCCAGCGGATGCCGGCTTGATCGGCGCGCGTGGCGCCGCCATCTGGATCCCCGTTATGGCCATTACGCTGAAATCCCCGAAGGACCTCGAAGGCATGCGCGAGGCCGGCCGGCTGGCCGCCGAAGTGCTGGCCATGCTCAAGGAGCACGTCAAGCCAGGCGTCACCACCGAGGAGTTGGACCGCATCGCCTACGAGCACATCGTCAACGTGCAGAAGGCGGTGCCGGCCAACGTGGGCTACCACGGCTTTCCCAAGACGCTGTGCACCTCGGTCAACCACGTGATCTGCCACGGCATCCCCAGCCCGGGCAAGGTGCTCAAGGACGGCGACATCGTCAACCTCGACGTCACCGTCATCAAGGACGGCTGGCACGGCGACACCAGTCGCATGTACTTCGTGGGCACCCCGTCGGTGCTGGCCAGGCGGCTGGTGGACACCACGCACGAGGCGATGATGCGTGGCATCCAGGCAGTGAAGCCCGGCGCCACCCTGGGCGACGTGGGCCACGCGATCCAGCAGCACGCCGAGTCCGCCGGCTTCAGCGTGGTGCGCGAGTACTGCGGCCACGGCATCGGCAAGGTCTACCACGACGAACCGCAGGTGCTGCACTACGGCAAGCCCGGCACCGGCGTGGAGCTGAGGGAAGGCATGACCTTTACCGTCGAGCCGATGATCAATGCCGGCAAGCCGCACACCAAGCAGCTGCCCGACGGCTGGACCGTGGTTACCAAGGACCACTCGCTCTCGGCGCAGTGGGAGCACACCATCGCGGTCACCGCGGACGGCTTCGAGATCCTCACGCCCTGGCCGGACGCGTGACTGACCGGGGGCGCCGCGTGGCAGACTGACGGTCGCTTCCAGCCACCCGAATCCTGCCGATGAACGTTGCGCTTCCCCTCTTGCCGCGCCTGCCCCCGGCCGTGCCGCGGTCGGGCGTCTCGGCCGACGCACGGCGTGCGTTGAGGCAACTGCTGGGCGACGTGGACCGAGACCTGGCGACCGCCTTCCGCGAGGGGGCCGAGGTCAGCGCACTGGCGCGCCGTCGCGCCGAGGCGGTGCTGCGCATCGTGGCGCATGTCTGGACGGCCTGCCTCGGCGAAGTGAGCGGTGCTGCGCTGTTCGCGGTCGGCGGATTCGGCCGCGGCCTGCTGTTTCCGCATTCCGACGTGGATCTGCTGGTCCTGGCCAAACGGCCGGAGCCGGCGCGCCTGCGCGCGCTGGAGCAATGCTTCGCCACGCTGTGGGACATCGGCCTCAAGGTGGGCCACGCAGTGCGCGAGCCGGCGCAGTGCCGGGCGCTGGCCGCCGAGGACGCCAGCGTGTTCACCAGCCTGCTGGATGCGCAGTGGATCGCCGGCGATGCCGCGCTGGAAGCCACCCTGCGCGCCATCGTGGACGACCCCGCGCTGTGGCCGCCGCGCGACTACCTTGCCGCGCGACTGGCCGAGCGCGATGCCCGGCATGCGCGGCACAACGACACCGCGAGCAACCTCGAACCCAATCTCAAGGATGGTCCCGGCGGACTGCGCACGCTGGATTCGCTGCGCTGGCTGGGGCGCCGGCTGGCGCATGCCGGCGGCTTCGAGGCGATGCAGGATGCCGGCCTGCTCGACCCGGCCGAGCGCGCCAGCCTGTGCGAGGCCGAGGCTACGCTGCGGCGTTACCGCTGGGCGCTGCACACCGAGGCGGGGCGGCCGGAGGAGCGGCTGCTGTTCGACTACCAGCGCGCGCTGGCGGTGCGGCTGGGCTTCGAGGACGAGCACGAGAAGAACCTCGGCGTCGAGCAGTTCATGCAGGGCTACTACCGCGCGGCCAGCCAGGTGGAGCGGCTGGGCGTGCAGATCGCCGAGCGCTTCGTCGAGCTGCTGGAGCCGCCGGGCGAGGCGAAACCGGTGGGCGAGGATTTCGTGCGCCACGGCACGCGGCTGGCGGCGCGCGATCCCGAGCTGTTCATGCGGCGCCCGGCGGCGCTGGTGGAGATCTTCATCGCACGGCTGG
>JAJZGE010000365.1 GCA_021798675.1 Pseudomonadota bacterium
CCACGCTTGTCGGGCTGCACCAGGTTTACGAAGGCGCCGACCTGCGCACTGGCGCGCTGCACCTCGCCGTCGCCGGCGTCGAAAAGCACCGGCGCCTCGATGCCGTCCATGCCCACCCAGTCCAGTGCCCCGCGCAGGTGCGGTTGCGCCTGCGCGGCGACGTCAGGCATGAGGCGGGCGGTGTTCTCGTGGCTGTGCATGGGCGTACTCATGGAACAGAGTCGTCTATTTTGGGCCAGCCTGTCGCATTGCAACAGGCAGCGGCAGGAAACGCTGCGTTCAACCGGAGGTGGTCGACCGCCAGCGCTGCGCCGCACGCCATGCGGCGAAGGTGGCACCGAAACCGCCCTGACCGCCTCGCTGCAGCACCGCCAGCGGATCGGCCGCACCGCGCGCGCGGCTCAGCAGCCGTTCGGCCTCGCGCGATTCCAGCGCACGGAACACGCTGAGCGGCCCTGGCAGCCGGGCCGCCTCGCGCCAGCTTGACTGCAGATCCGCCAATTGCGCCCTGATCGCCTCGTCGCGCGCCGCGCTGCGCTGACGCAGGGCATGACGGGCGAGGCCATAACGGGCCAAACTCGCCATCGGCAACGGCAGGCGATCGCGCTCGGCATCGTCCTCCAACCGGCGCAATGCGTGCAGCAGGTGGCCGAGCGCAGCCACCTGCCCGGCGCGCTCAGCGGCCGTAGCGACGCCGTACCACCACGCGGTTTCCAACGTCGCCAATGCGCGGTGCAAGGGCGCGGCGGCGGCGAGCTGGGCAGGAAAATCGGTCGCCGTGCCCTCTTCCAGCTGCGCCATGGCGGCCAGCACCGGCGCCAGCCAGCGCTCGACCGGGATGGCGTGGGCGCGCTCGTCGTCGAACAGCACCTGGGTCAACGGATGGCGGCCACCGCTGGCGGCGGCGCCGGACAATTCTTCGGCCCACCAGTTGAGCTTGCCCAGCGCCACGTGCGGCTCGCGGATACCGTAGGCGGCGGAGAGCAGTTCCTGCTCCAGCGCGGCCAGCGCGACGTGGCCGGGGTATTTCGCCGGATCGACGAAGACCAGCGCCATGCGCTGCGCCGGCTGCACCGCCAGCCACTTGTCGATGTAGCTCTGCAATGCCCCGTGCGCGACCGGCAACTCGCTCACGTGATCACCTGCAGGCCCAGCAAGGCGGCCAGCTCGCCCGGATGGCTGAGCACGGCGTCGGCCCCCCAGCTATCCGGATCGCCGCCGTCGAGGTAGCCCCAGCGGACCGCTACCGTGTAGAGACCGGCTGCACGTCCAGCCGTGACGTCACGTGCGTCGTCGCCCACGAACACCGTAGCGGCGGGATCGATACGCGCATGCTCGCAGGCCAGCAGCACCGGCGCCGGGTCAGGCTTCTTCACCGGCAGGGTATCGCCGCAGATCACCGCGCTGGCGCGCAGGTCCCAGTCCATACGCTGGATCAGTGCTTCGGTGAGGAAGCCCGGCTTGTTGGTGACAATGCCCCAGCGCCATTCGCGCGCCTCGATGCTTTCCAGCAGGGGTGGCACGCCGTCGAACGGACGCGTATGCGTGGCCAGCATACCCTGGTAAAGCGCGAGGTAACGCGGCATGCGCACCTGCAGCGCTTCGTCATTCTCCTTGAACGCACAGCGCAGGATCGCGCGACTGCCGCGCGAGACCACATCGCGCACGGCGGCGTAGTCCGGCGCAGGCGCTCCGACTTCCGCGCAATACGCCAGCAGCGCGGCATGCAGGTCGGGCGCGCTGTCGAGCAGGGTGCCGTCGAGGTCGAACAGCACGCCTTCGATCCTGGCAGGCAACGGTTTCATGCCGGCTTCCGAGCGCAGAGGATGTAGTTCACCGCAGTGATGCGGCTCAGCCACGCGTTGCGGCTGAGCGGGTTGTAGCCGAGTCCGCTGACGTCCTCCAGCTCCAGTCCCTCGGCGCGCAGCAGGCGCGCGAGTTCGGACGGCTTGAGGAACTGTGCGTAGTGGTGTGTGCCGCGCGGCAGCAGTCGCATCACGTACTCAGCGCCGAGGATGGCCGCGCCGAAGGACGCGGGCGTGCGGTTGAGCGTGGACAGGAACACGCGTCCGCCCGGCCTGAGCATGCCAGCGAGGTCGCGCACAAGCGCGGCCGGATCGGGCACGTGCTCGATCAGCTCCATGCAGCACACCGCGTCGAACGCCTCCGGCTCCGCGGCGGCAAGCTCCGCCGAGGACTGCTTGCGATAATCCACCTTGAGCCCGGATTCGTGCAGGTGCAGCCGCGCGACGCCGATCACCTTGTCGCCGAGATCGATGCCGGTGACCTCCGCCCCCGCACGCGCCAGCGCCTCGCTGAGCAGGCCGCCACCACAGCCGACGTCGGCGACCTTCGCCCCCGGCAGGTCCACACGCGCGGCGACGTAGTCGGCACGCACGGGGTTGAGGTCGTGCAGCGGGCGCGACTCGCCATCGGGGTCCCACCAGCGTGCGGCCAGCTGATCGAAGCGGGCGATCTCTGCGGGGCTGACATTGGTTGCGATCATGACCGGACCCATAGCAAACTCAGGTGCAAAAGTTTATTGAATAGTGCGGTCGTGGATGGCCGCATTTCGATCTTCGCGCTCATGCTTGGGCGCAAATCTAGACGGCCAGCCATTCGTGGACAGTGACATCCCAGCCGCCGCTGGTGTGGCAGGGGTCCCGATGGGCGATCGCCCACGCCTCGTCGATCGACGCGGCTCGCAGCAGGTAGGCGCCACCGCTCCTGTCGCTGAACGGTCCAGATAATTCGTTGCGTCCCTGCGCACGCAGGGTTTCGAGAAACTCGCGGTGCAGCGGCACCACTGCCGGATCGAATTCCGCGCGGCGCATCAGCGTCACCAGATAACGGTTCATGGCATAACTTCGTCGAAAAGTCCGGCCACGGACGGCCGCTTCCTAGCTTGCGCGTGTCTGTATAGGCGCACGATCAGTGCTCCGCGATGCGTTCGCGCCAGGCGCGCGTGCGCGCAAGGAGAGCCTCCACGTCCATGCCCACCAACTCGCGTGCGGCCAGCTTGCGGCGGCCGGCGATCCACACGTCGCTGACCTGGTGGCGGCCGGTGGCATAGACCAGCTGCGAGGCCACGTGGAACAGTGGCTGGGTCTCCAGGTCCGACAGGCGCACCGCGGCGAGATCAGCCTGTTTGCCTGCCTCGATCGAGCCGATCTTCGCGTCCAGGCCCATCGCCTTCGCGCTGCCGAGCGTGGCCGCGTGCAGTGCGCTGGCAGCGTCGAGGGCAGCCGCGTCCTGCGCCACCGCCTTGGCCAGCAATGCGGCGGTACGCAGTTCGCCGAACATGTCGAGATCGTTGTTCGAGGCACAGCCATCGGTACCGATGGCCAGATTCACGCCCGCCCGGCGCAGCTTCTCCGCAGGACAGAAGCCGGAGGCCAGCTTGAGGTTGGACTCCGGGCAATGCACCACCGACACGCCGGCCTCGGCGCAGGCAGCGATCTCGCCGTCGGTCAGCTGGGTCATGTGCACGGCGATCAGGCGATCGTTGACCAGGCCCAGCTTCTGCAGGCGCTGGAACGGACGCAATCCGCTCTTCTGCCTTGCCTCCTCGACCTCGTGCGCGGTCTCGTGCAAATGCAGATGCACCGGGATGTCGAGCTGGTCGGCCAGCACACGGATGCGCTCGAA
>JAJZGE010000366.1 GCA_021798675.1 Pseudomonadota bacterium
CGGCAACGCGCCGCGTTGGTCTCCTCTCCCCATCGGGGAGAGGATGGAGGTGAGGGGTCAATCTCGCCAGCAACCGTCATTCGAAAACTCCCTGCCACAGGCGCCAGCGCAAGCCCCCGCCCCTCACCCTGCCCTCTCCCCGCAGGGGCGAGGGTGCGTCAGCCAGCCTGCGCGGCGACGTCCGACGCGTGACCGTGGTCGCCCACCGTCCACAGCCGCTCCAGTCCGTAGAACTCGCGGATGCGCGGCAACATCACGTGGACGATCACGTCGCCCAGATCCACCAGTACCCATTCGCCCTCGACCTCGCCTTCCACGCCCAGCGGCATCACACCCGCCTTCTTGGCGAAGCGGGTGACTTCATCGGCAATGGATTTGACGTGGCGGGCCGAGGTGCCGGAGGCGATCACCAGCAGGTCGGCGATGGAGGTCTTGCCGCGAACGTCGATCTCGCGAATGTCCTTGGCTTTCAGTTCTTCCAGCGCGTCGATGACCGACTTGCGCAGGGTGGCCGTGGTGACGGACTTGTTGGTACGGGCAGTACTCAAGAGGATGGGCCTCGATGCGGGATCGCAGCGCAAAATGGCGCCGCCGCAGTATAACCGCCCCGCCCCGGCCGCATGTCAAACCGCTGCCGCGTGCTGCCGTGCAGCCAGATTCGGGGCGGGAGCGCAGGTCAGCCGCGCTCCCGCCGGCATCCGGCGGCGGAGCTCAGCTGCCTGAGCTCATCGCATCGTGCTTCATCGAGTCGTGCTTCATCGCATCGTGCTTCATCGAATCGTGCTTCATGGAGTCGTGCTTCATCGAATCATGCTTCATCGAGTCGTGTTTCATGGAGTCCTGCTTCATCGAGTCGTGCTTCATCGAGTCGTGCTTCATCGAATCATGCGACATGGCGCTGCCGGAGCTGGCGGCCATCGTGCTCTGGGCCAGAGCGGCATTGGCGGCGAGTCCGCAGGTCATCGCGGCGAGCAGCAGCGTGGCGAGGCGTGCATTCATGGGTAGTCCTTGGCAAGTCGGGATAGGGATGGGAACGGTCGTGCCGTCCCGCCCACTCATTCGCCACCCGCTCGAGCGCGGTTACCTCAGCCCTGCCCGGCCACGATGTTCACCGTGAGCGCGATGATGAACACGTTGAAGAAGAACGCGATCACGCTGTGCAGCAGCACCACGCGGCGCAGGTAGCGGCTGGTGATCTGCACGTCGGAGACCTGGAAGGTCATGCCGATCACGATCGCGAAATAGGCGAAATCCCAGTAGTCGGGCCTGGGCGTGTCGGGAAAGGCCAGCCCCGCGTGCTGCTCGCCGAAATCACCGTAGAAACCGTGCGCGTAGTGCATGGTGAACATCGTGTTGAGAAACAGCCAGCTCAGCACCACGCTCACCGCGCCCACCACCAGCGCCAGCACGCCGCCGCCCTTGGCCGCGTGCAGCTCGTTGCTGAGGGCCACCAGCACCACCGTGGACAGCACCACGCCGCTCCACAGGATGCCCCAGCGGCCGGTATCCTGCGCCCGCGCCTGGCTGCGCATGTGCGCGGGCGAGGACTTGTTGAACAAGCGCGCCAGGATGCTCAGGAACACCACCGCGGCAAGATCGAAGCCGAGCAGCACCGCACTGGACACCGGCAGCCGGTAGGCCAGCAGCACGCTGCTGGTGAGCACGAAGATCACCAGCGCCACGATCATGCGCGGCCGCGCCTTGACGAACCGCAGCGGTCGCCAGCGACGTTTTTTCGCCCGGCTGGCGGTGGCAGGCGACGCAGCGGACGGCGGCTCGGTCATCGGCGGCACCACCGCCGGCTCATGCTGCGCATCGGGGAGTCCAGGCAGTTGCGGTTGGACAAGGCAGGCTCCGGCAGGCTCCGGCAGGCGTGCCGGCACGGTCGCCATGATAGCGAGAGTTTCACCCGCGCAGATCCTGATAGGCCGGATGCCGCGCCAGCCATGCGTCCGCATACGAGCAGGCCGGGCGCACCTTCCAGCCCTCGGCGCGGGCCGCGTCGAACGCCGCCTGCACCAGCGCCCCCGCGATGCCGCGCCCGCCCACCGAGGGTGGCACTCCGGTGTGGACGATCGTCATCACGCGCGCCGCGGCGGTTTCATCAAGGATGTACTCGAGCACGCACTCCATCCCGTCCACCCGGGTGGTGAAGCGGTGTGCGGCAGACTGGTGCCGGATCGACCATGCCATGCAGACTTCCCCTTTGGCGCTTGAGCCGGCAAGCATACGACCGGTCGGCGCTAAACCGGGGTGACGCCGGCGCGCCGATCCGTTCGCGCCACCTGCATGGTTGCGTCGCCAGACTGGGCGCCCGCATTCCACGCCCTGGAGCACCCCATGAAGAAATCCGCATCCGCGCACTGGTCTGGCGGCATCCGGGACGGCCAGGGCAGCATCTCGACCGACACCGGCGTGCTGAACGAGGCGCCGTACGGCTTCAGGTCTCGCTTCGAGGACGGTCCCGGCACCAATCCGGAGGAGTTGATCGGAGCCGCGCACGCCGGCTGCTTTTCGATGGCGCTGTCGCTCGGGCTGGGTCAGGCCGGGCTCACCGCCGACAGCATCGATACCCGCGCCGTGGTGACGCTGGACAAGGATGGCGACGGCTTCGCGATCACCGCGGTGCACCTGAGCTGCCGCGCCAGGGTGCCGGGTGCCGATGCCGCGGGCTTCGCACGGATCGCGCAGGCGACCAAGGAAGGTTGCCCGGTATCCAAGGTGCTGAAGGCGACGATCACGCTGGATGCCATGCTCGAAGACTGAGTGAGCCGCACGGCCGCGGCCGGGTGGCGCGCTAGACTGGCGGCATGCCGCTGCCGAACTTCCTCGCGCGCCCGCTCCATGCGCCACTGCGCCACTGGGTGCTCAGCGCGTTTCCGCGCGATCCCGCCGGCGGCCCCGACTACGACCACCCGCACGGCGACCCGGGCTGGTTTGGGCCGGACAGCGCCACCTGGCGCGTGCACGCGGACTTTCCCGGCATGCTCGCTGGCGGTCTCGCTGCCTTGACCCTGCAGACGCTGCATCCGCTGGCGCTGGCCGGCGTGTGGGATCACTCGAACTTCCGCAATGACCTGCTGGGCCGGCTGCGGCGCACCACCGCTTTCGTCGGCGGCACCACCTACGCGCCGCGGGCGCAGGCCGACGCCCTGATCGAGCGCGTGCGCCAGATCCACACCCGCGTCCGCGGCCACGCCGAGGACGGCCGCCCCTACGCCGCGAACGATCCGCACCTGCTCACCTGGGTACATGTGACCGAGGCCTACAGCTTTCTGCAGGGCTACCGCCGCTACAGCCACCTGACGCTGCCGGCGGGCGCGGCCGATCGCTACTACGGCGAAGTGCGGCGGATCGCCGAGGCGCTCGGCGCCCGCGCGGTGCCGGCAAGCGAGCACGAGGTGCTCGACTATTTCCGGCACACCCAGCCCGAGCTGGCCTGCGGCGAGCGTTCGCGCGTGGTGCTGGAGCTGCTGGCGCAGGTGCGGCTGCCGGTGCCCGCGGCCGGACTCTCGCGCGACCTGTTTCTGCACGCGGCGGCGGCGCTGCTGCCGGCATGGGCGGTCGTCATGCTGCGCCGCACGCCGCAGCAGCAGCGCCAGGCGCGCGTGGCCGCGCACGCACTGCGGACGATCGCACC
>JAJZGE010000006.1 GCA_021798675.1 Pseudomonadota bacterium
ATCGGAGATGCCAAACGCAGCGAGGGTCTTCGGCAGGCTGTTCTCGCCGTGCCCCGCCTGCAGCCGCTGCAGCGCGGAAATCATCGCGCCGCGGCCGGCCAGCTTGGCGCCGGCCGCGTCGGCGTGGAACTCGCGCCAGCGCGAGAAGGCCATCACGATCATCGAGGCGAACAGGCCGAACACCAGCTGCAGCGCCATCACGGTGACGAAATAGCCAATGCCCGTGCCGCCGCGGTTGTCGTCGCGGCCACCGGACAGCCAGCTGTCCACCAGCCGTCCCACCACGCGCGCGGCCAGGATCACCAGTGTGTTCAGCACGCCCTGGATCAGGGTCATGGTCACCATGTCGCCGTTGGCGACGTGGCCGATCTCATGACCGAGCACGGCGGCCACCTGGTCGCGGTCCATCTGCTGCAGCAGGCCGGTGCTTACCGCCACCAGTGCGCTGTTCTTGGTCATGCCGGTGGCGAAGGCGTTCATTTCCGGCGCGTCGTAGATAGCCACCTCGGGCATGCCGATGCCTGCGTTCTGCGCGTGCCGGCGCACCGTCTCCACCAGCCAGCGCTCGGCTTCGCTGGCCGGCTGCTCGATCACCCGTGCACCGGTGGTCATCTTGGCCATCCACTTGGACATGGCCAGCGAGATGAAGGCGCCGCCCATGCCGAACACGGCGGCGTAGATCAGCAGGCCGGTGCTGCCGCCGAACCCCTGCGCGGCCGCCATCTGGTCCACTCCGAGCAGGTGGCAGACGATGCTCAGCAGGAACAGGACGGCGAGGTTGGTACCGAGGAAAAGAAGGATGCGGCGCATGGCTGTCTCGTTGGCAGTCACGGGGACGGAAATCTTGCCGATGAGTGTAGGCGCTGCCGGATGTTTTCAAGCCGGGCTCCACTCGCCAGCGGGGCGGCAGACAGGCAGACTTCGGCGATGGAATACCGCGGACGCTTCGCTCCCTCGCCCACCGGCCTGCTGCACTTCGGCTCGCTGGTCGCCGCCGTCGGCAGCTGGCTGCGCGCGCGGCAGGCCGGCGGCCGCTGGCTGCTGCGCATGGAAGACATCGACCCGCCGCGCGAGGTTCCCGGCTCGGCGGCCGCCATCCTCGCGGCTTTGCCGGCGTTCGGGCTGGTCGCGGACGAACCGGTGCTGCTGCAGTCGGAGCGCCGCGCCGCCTACGACGCCGCGTTTGCACGGCTGCGCGAGATTGACGCGGTGTTTCCCTGCTGGTGCAGCCGCAGCGAACTGGCCGCCGCCGGACCGCATCGCGACGGACGCTGCACCAGCCGGCCCGACCCGGGCCGCGAACCGGCATGGCGGTTGCGTACGCCGGACATCGACGTCGCCTTCGACGACGCCTTGCAGGGACCGCAGCGACAGAACCTGCGCGAAGCCGCCGGCGACTTCGTGATACGCCGCGTCGAGGGCCTGTATTCCTACCAACTGGCCTGCGTGGTGGACGACGCCCACCAGGGCATCACCGAGGTGGTGCGCGGCAGCGACCTGCTCGACTCCACGCCGCGGCAGATCCACCTGCAACGCCTGCTGGGACTGCCCACGCCACGCTACCTGCACCTGCCGCTGGCGCTGGACGCGCAGGGACGCAAATTGTCCAAGTCGTCGCAGGCGGTGCCGGTCGATCCCGCCGATCCGCTGCCGGCCTTGCGCCGTGCGCTGGAGTTCCTTGGCCAGCCACCTACCGCCGAGGCCGGGGACGCGCCTACATTGCTGGCTTCGGCGTCGCGCCGCTTCGATCCGACCCGCCTGCCGCACCGCAACGGTTGCTTTGCCGGCTGAGCAGTTATAAATCTGGCGGGTGGGCCGACGCCGGTTGCCGACCGTTGCGCGAGGCGCCCATCATCCAACCCAAGGAGACTCGACATGACGCAGCGCACGGCATTGGTTACGGGCGGCACGGGCGGCATCGGCAGCGCCATCGTGCGCTACCTCGCCCGCCAGGGGCATCGGGTCGCCACCAACTACCGCAATGCCGAGAAGGCCGAAGCCTGGCGCAAGGCCATGGCCGACGAGGGGATCGAGGTGTGCATGGTGTCCGGCGACGTCTCCGACCCGGCCTCCAGCGAGGCGATGATCCAGGAGATCGCCGGCCAGTGCGGCCCGGTGGACATCCTGGTCAACAACGCGGGCATCACCCGCGACACCACCTTTCACAAGATGAGCTACCAGCAGTGGACGGAGGTGCTGAACACCAACCTCAACGCCTGCTTCAACGTCACCCGCCCGGTGATCGAGGGCATGCGCGAGCGCAAGTGGGGTCGCATCGTGCAGATCAGCTCGATCAACGGCCAGAAGGGCCAGTACGGTCAGGCCAACTACGCCGCCGCCAAGGCCGGCATGCACGGCTTCACCATCTCGCTGGCACAGGAAAACGCCAAGTTCGGCATCACCGTGAACACCGTCTCGCCCGGCTACGTCGGCACCGACATGGTGATGGCGGTGCCGGAGGAGGTGCGCGCGAAAATCGTGGCGCAGATTCCGGTGGGCCGGCTCGGCCGCCCCGACGAGATCGCCCACGCCGTGGCCTTCTTCACCGGCGACGAGGCGGCGTGGATCACCGGCGCCAACCTCGCCATCAACGGCGGGCACTACATGGGTTGGTAGCCGTTGCTCCGGGGCCGGCCCGCCCGGGCATGGCCGGCCCCGACACGAACACCGCGACGCGCCGGACACCGATGGAAACGACCTTCTCCGCACCGCTGGGCAAGATCCTCGACCTGCTGCTCGACGCCATCTGCATCGTCGACGCAGAGGGGTACTACGTGTTTGTCAGTGCCGCTTTCGAGCGCATCTTCGGCTATGCCCCCGACGAAGTGATCGGCAGGCAGATGATCGACCTGGTGCATCCCGAGGACCGGGAGATCACACTGCGCACGGCCGCTGCAATCATGGACGGCAAGCATGCGTCCAATTTCCAGAATCGCTACGTGCGCAAGGACGGCCGGATCGTGCACATAATGTGGTCGGCGCGCTGGTCCGAGGACGACTGCGTGCGGATCGCCGTAGCCCGCGACATCACCGAACTCAAGCGCGCCGAGTCGATGCGCCTGGCACTCCACGCCATCTCCGAGACGGCGCACGCCGCCCAGGATCTGCCTGCCGTGTTCGAGCAGGTGCACCGGATCGTCGACGACATCCTGCCCATGGCCAGCTTCATCGTCGCCCTGCGGAACCCGGTGGATGGCCGCCTCGAAGTCCCGTATGCCGCCTGCGGCGGCGAGGCGCCGCCCACCGCGGGAAGCCTCGCCGCCGAGGTGATCCGCAGCGACAAGGCCGTGCAATCGACCGTCGGGGATTCGCACTGGCTGGGCGTGCCGCTGTACGCGAAGGAAAGCCCGATCGGGGCGCTGGTCGTGGAGCAGAAAGTGCGAACCAGCCATGCCAGGGCCGACGCCGAACTGCTGGAATTCGTCGCCACCCAACTGGGCACGGTGATCGAGCGCAAGCAGGACCAGGTCCAACTGCACCACCTGGCCCTGCACGACCCGCTGACCGACCTGCCCAACCGTACCCTGTTCCACAACCGCCTGCAGGCCACGCTGGAGAGCGCCGCGCGTGCGGAATCGCGGGCGGCCCTGCTCTACATCGACCTGGACGGCTTCAAGCAGGTCAACGACGTGCATGGCCATGCCGTCGGCGACCTGCTGCTGTGCGAGGTCGCTGCCCGCATCCGCGGTTGCCTGCGCGAACGCGATACGGCGGCGCGCGTCGGCGGCGACGAGTTCGTGGTGCTGCTGGATGTGGCCACGCCAGGGCATGCTGTAGAGGTCGCGGAACGGATCCGCACGGCGCTGGCCCGGACCCATCTGTTGCAAGGCCAGATGATCCGCGTCTCGGCCAGCATCGGCGTGGCCACGTTCCCGCAGGACGGCCAGGACAGCGAGCAGCTGAGCCGGGCGGCCGATCGGGCCATGTACCGGGCCAAGAAGGCCGGCGGCAACCGCACCCGGACCGCTGCTCCGGCCGAGGCCGAGGCCGGCGATCAGGCCTGATCGGCCTGCAGCAAGCGCTCCATCACCTTGCCCACCGCCGCAAAGGCGAATGCGCCGGTAACGTGCGTCGCCGCGCCCAGCCCGCCGCCGCAGGCCAGGTTCAGGGCATCGCCGCCCGGCGGCCGGTTGCCGCACACGCTGCCATCGGGCTGCGGGTACTGCACGTTCTGCAGCGAATACACGGCCGACACGCCGAAGTAGCGGTCCGGGTTGCGCGGAAAATGGAAATCGGTGCGGAGCTTCTTGCGGATCAGGCTGAACATCGCATCGTGCTCGGTGCGCGAGAGGTCGCGCACGCGGATCTGCGTGGGGTCGGTGCGACCGCCCGCCGAACCCACGCTGACGATGGGAAGCTTGCGGCGGCGGCACCATGCGATCATCTCCAGCTTGACGCGGAAGGCGTCGCAGGCGTCCAGCACCGCGTCGTAGCCACGGTCCAGCAACTCGTCCAGCGTGGAAGTGGTGAGGAAGCGCTCGATGCCCTCCAGCCGCAAGGCCGGGTTGATCGCACGCAGCCGCGCGGCCATCACGCCCACCTTGGGTTTGCCGAATTCGCCGTCCAGCGCGTGCATCTGGCGGTTGGTGTTCGATACGCATACCTCGTCGGCGTCGATCAGGGTGAGCCGCCCCACGCCGCTGCGTGCCAGCGCCTCGGCCGCCCACGAGCCCACGCCGCCCACGCCCACCACGCAAACATGGCGCTGCGCCAGTTTCGCCACGCTGCCGACGCCATACAGCCGTTCGATGCCGGCGAAGCGCTCGTGGGGGAATGCGGTGTCGCTCATGGGGTACGGCCTTGCTGCGGGACGCGCGATTCTATCGCCGGCCGGGTTATGCTCGCCGCATTTCCCCCTTGAAGAGCCGCCCCATGCGTGCAGCACTGCTGATCCTGCTCGGTCTCGCCATCGGCGTCATCGGCACCGCCCAGGTGATGAGCGCGCTGGCCGCGCGCAACCCCATGCCCAAGGCGGTGATGCACACCATGGGCTACCACATGGGAGCGCTGAAGCAGGCGATGAAGGCACAGCAATGCGACGCGGCGAAGACCCTGCCTCACCTGCTGCGTCTGCAATCCACCGCCACCGACATCCTGCCCACGTTCGGCATCGCCGACCGCGGCTTCAGCGACGACGAGAACAAGCTGCAGGCCAGCCTGCAGCAGGCCATCGCATCCGCCCCGGCCAACTGCGCGGCGCTCGCCACGGCGCTGAAGCCCGTGGGCGAGTCCTGCCAGGACTGCCACCAGCAATACCGCTAGAAGCTGAGCTTGCCGCGCAGCATCTGCGCGTACATCACCCAGTCGCCCAGCAGACTGTAGAGCGGGTGGCGGAAGGTGGCCGGGCGGTTCTTCTCGTAGACGAAGTGGCCGATCCACGCGCAGCCGTAGCCGGCCACCGGCAGCAGCCACAGCCATGCCGGTCGCCCGCTGGCGATCGCCAGCAGCAGGATCAGCAGCACCAGCGTGCTGCCGACGAAATGCCAGCGCCGGCACAGCCGGTTGCTGTGCTCGCCCAGGTAGTAGGGATAAAACGCGCGGAAGCTGGCGAATTCGGCCATGTCGTCCCCCTCAGCCCGGCAACGGGATGGATTCCTGCTCGTCGCCCGGCACGACGGGGAAGCGCCCCTCGCGCCAGTCGGCCTTGGCCTGCTCGATGCGTGCGTCGTCGGCGGCTACGAAATTCCACCAAAGGCGGCGCTCGCCATCCAGTGGCGCACCACCGAACAGCATCACGCGACTGGGCCGGATCGCCTTGATCGCCGCCGCAGCGCCGGATTGCGCCGCCATCTGCCCTGCGGCCAGCGTCGTATTGCACCAGGCCAGCTCGCCCTCGATCACGTGCACGCCGTACTCGGCATGCTCGGCCGGCAGAGCCAGTTCGGCGCCGGCATCGAGCCGTGCCTCGGCAAAGAACATTGGCGCGAACACCTTTACCGGCGAAGCCTCGCCCCAGCCGGTGCCGGCGATCAGCACCAGCGCGACGCCAGGACGGCGGATGCGCGGCAACGCGTCGGCTTCGTGGTGGTGGAAGGCTGGCGCGACCTCCGCCTGGTCGCGCGGCAACGCCACCCAGACCTGGATGCCGTGCAGCCGCTGACCCGCGGCGCGCACCTCCGGCGGCGTGCGTTCGGAGTGCACGATACCGCGGCCGGCGGTCATCCAGTTCACCTCGCCTGGACGGATGTCGGCCAGGCTGCCCAGGCTGTCGCGGTGGCGGATGCTGCCATCGAACAGCCAGGTCACCGTGGCCAGGCCGATATGTGGATGCGGCCGTACGTCCATGCCCTTGCCTGGCGCGAAGTCCACCGGCCCCATGTGGTCGTAGAACACGAACGGCCCCACGTGACGCGCTTCGAGCACGGGAAGCAGCCGCCGCACGGCGAAACCGTCGCCGAGATCGTGCCGGCGGCCTTCGATCAGGATCGGTTGCGCGTCCATCGTCCCTCCCCGTTCACCAGGCTCGCTGATATTGCGCCGGCGCGGGCAGGGACGCACCCAGCTCCTGGGCGGCACGGCGCGGGAAATACGGATCGCGCAGGCTCTCGCGGGCAATCAGCACCACGTCGGCTTCTCCGTTCGCCACGATCGCCTCGGCCTGCTTCGCCTCGGTGATGAGGCCCACCGCACCGGTGGCCATGCCCGTCTCGTGCCGGACCTGTGCGGCGAACGGCACCTGGTAGCCGGGACCCAGCGGAATCCTGACGTGCGGCACCAATCCGCCGCTGGAGACGTCGACCAGGTCCACACCCAGCGCCTTCATGTCGCGCGACAGCTGCACGCTCTGCCCTACGTCCCAGCCACCTTCGGCCCAGTCGGTGGCCGAGATGCGCAGCCACAGCGGCAACTCCTCCGGCCACACCTCACGCACCGCGGCGACCACCTCGCGCACCAGCCGCGTGCGGTTCTCGTAGCTGCCGCCGTAGGCGTCTTCGCGCCGGTTGCTCAACGGCGACAGGAACTGATGCAGCAGGTAGCCGTGGGCGGCATGCAGTTCCACCAGCTTGAAGCCGGCGACCAGCGCGCGCTGCGCGGCGGCACGGAAATCGGCGAGCACCTGGCGGATGCCCGCCGCATCCAGCGCCAGCGGCACGTGCCAGCCGGCATCGAACGGCACGGCCGACGGCGCTACCGTGGTCCACGCGCCCTGTGCCGCGGCGAGGGAGCCACCGCCCTCCCACGGCCGTTGCGCGCTGGCCTTGCGGCCGGCGTGTGCGAGCTGCACCCCGGGTACCGCGCCTTGCGCAGCGATGAAGGCCACGATCGGCTGCCATGCCGCCAACTGGGCCTCGTTCCAGAGGCCGGTGTCGCCGGGCGAGATGCGCCCTTGCGCCGACACCGCAGTGGCCTCGGCAATCACCGCGCCTGCACCACCCACCGCACGGCTACCCAGGTGCACCAGGTGCCAGTGGTCGGGCAGGCCATCGGTGGCCGAGTACTGGCACATCGGCGATACCACGATGCGGTTGCGCAGGCTGAGGCTGCGCTGCTGGATGGGCTCGAACAATTTCATGAGGCGACCGGCGTGGGAATGGAAACCCTTACAGTGCCGGCGCGAAACGCCCACATCAAGGGCCGGGACGGTGCGCTGCGGTGAACGCTGCGTCGCGCGTGGCGATCCACTCGGCAATGCGTGCGGCGACCGGTCCGGGCGCCTTCATCCAGCCGAAATGATCCGCCGGGAGGCCGCCGAGGTCACCGGGCGCGAGCTGTTCGTGCCGGCAGGAGGCGTTCGGCATCTTCCCCAGCAGCCAGTCCAGCGAGGCGGCCGGCCCCAGCCAGTCGTCGCGCAGGCGTTGCGCCAGCACCGGCAGCTCCAGCGCGGCCAGACGTTGCTCGAGGTCCTCGCCCATGCCCGCCGCCGCATAGCGCCCGGTACGCCCGCTGCGCGCCCAGTCCGCCACCACGCCACGCGCCTCGTTGCCGCCGAAACCGATGCGCCGTCCGGGCAGATGGCCACGCAAGCCCGCCAGCATCGGCGCCAGCAGGTAGGCCATGCCGATCAGAGCACCCTGGCGGAACCGCCGCCAGTACGGCGCGCCGCTGGCCACCAGCGCAATGCCCGCCATGTCGCGGGGATGCAGCGAGGCATACAGGCACGCCAGCTGACCGCCGAGGCTGTGGCCGCCCAGCCAGCAACGCGCCTGCGGCCAGTGCGCCCGCATCGCCGCCAGCCCGGCCGGCAAGTCGATCTGCAGCAGCTCGCGATAACTCCAGTCGCAGCCGTGTCCGGCACGCAGGCTGCTGGAACCGATGCCGCGCCATTCGTGCAATGCCACCGCCACGCCGCTGGCCGCCAGCGCCGCGGCCAGCGGCAGGTAGTGCTTCGCCGGCACGCCCATCGCCGGCAACCAGTACACGGCGTCGCGCGGCACGCCAGCTGGCGCCGCGCACAGCAGCTCCACCCGCGCGCCATCGGCCATCACCAGCGGCAGCACGACAGGTTCCGTGGCGGTTGTCACGGCGTCCATTGAAAAGTGCGGCCAGGGACGGACGCCCGTTTGACTTCCGCGAGCAGGAGTGCGCGCAAAGAAAAAGGCCGGCTTGCGCCGGCCTCTCCCGCTTGCAAGGCAGCGATCAAGCCGGAGCGACCTCTTCGGCCTGCAGGCCCTTCTGGCCCTGCACCACCTTGAAGCTCACCTTCTGGCCTTCCTGCAGGCTCTTGAAGCCCGTGCCGGTGATGGCACGAAAATGCACGAACACGTCAGGGCCATTCTCGCGGCTGATGAAGCCGAACCCCTTGGCGTCGTTGAACCACTTGACGGTACCTGTTTCACGATCCGACATGACTCACTCCGATCCAATCCAGACGCTTGAGACAAGCCGGCCCCCTCGGGCCGACGGCTTACTGGGCATGCCGGGGTCGGGTGTAGCGACATGGAACGGAACGGTTCCACACCGGGCACGCACGTGGCCAAGCAGACGCAGTGAACCAAGCATAACGGAAATTCAGGAATGCGAGGGAGATGTCAAGCGGCGCGAGATGAAGCTGTCGCGGACATAAAAAAACCGGGCATCGCTGCCCGGTTTTTGTTCGACGCTGGCGACGATCAGGCCGCGCTGACTTCGTCGGCCTGCAGGCCTTTCTGGCCCTGCACCACCTTGAAGCTCACCTTCTGGCCTTCCTGCAGGCTCTTGAAGCCATTGCCGGTGATCGCGCGGAAATGCACGAACACGTCCGGGCCGTTGTCACGGGCGATGAAACCGAAGCCCTTGGCGTCGTTGAACCACTTGACGGTACCGATCTGACGATCAGACATAAATCACTCCACATGGGTAAAAGAGACTCGACCGCCGCGACATGCGGTGGCCGGCTTACTGGTGTGCAAAGGAAAACAACCCCGGGGGTGAACAGATGAGGCAGATCGCGGATCGGCTGCATCGGGTCACCGGTACTAGGCGACCCCGGCAAACGCAGTGCGCCTATGATAACCGATAACCGCATTGCGCCGCCCGATGCCAGAATCGCCGCTTTCTGCCGAGGATCGCCGCTTGAACATCCGCCCGTTGCTGCCGCTGTGCGCCGTCCTGTTGCTCGCCGGCTGCGCCACCACCGGTCCGGCGCACCCGGCACCCAGGGCGCCGGCCGCGATTACCGGCGTGGCTTCCTGCGACGCCTACCTGTCCAGTTACCTGGCCTGTCACCGCGCCGCCGCGATCTATCCGGCGGACCAGCTGCAGGCACATTACCAGGCGATGCGCGACAGCCTGCTGCATGGAGCGCAGGATCCGGCAACCCGTCCGTACCTGGACGCGCGCTGCCGCCTGCTGGCCAGCCAGATGAAGCAGACCATGCACGGCCGCTCCTGCGGCGCGCCGGCGTCGAACTGAATCACCCCTTCCAGGCGGCGCGCAGCAACGGTGCCAGCGGCGCCGGCCGGCAGCGGCCCAGCCGGATCGCCGGCGTGCCATGCCAGCCGGCCGTACGGGAGATCGCGGCGGCGATCTCCCCCGCGAGGCGCGGCGTCGGCTCCACGCCCGGCTCCAGGAACAGCGCCTTGATCTCGAACACGCCTTCGGCCCGATGGGCCTTGGCATCCAGGCGGCCAACCAGTGCACCGCGATGCAGGATGGGCAGCACGTAGTAGCCGTACCGCCGTTTCGATGCGGGAACGTAGCACTCGATGCGGTAGTCGAAGTCGAACATC
The DNA here is from genome assembly GCA_021798675.1 of Pseudomonadota bacterium. The sequence goes on from JAJZGE010000006.1 coordinate 10,149, forward strand.
GCCAGCAGGCGGGCGCGGTCCCACACCAGCGGATCGAATGGCGACAGCAGCGTGGTATGCGTGGCGCGCAGCCGTCCGCGACGGGCGCGCTCCAGCGCGCCGGCATGCTCAGGGTGCACGTAGCCCGGCGCATCCCAGCCGCGCACCGTCACCTCCAGCAATGCGCCGTCGGCCAACAGCGGCGCCAGCTCGCGCGCGGTCACCGCCGGCTTGAGGCGGAAGTAGTCGGCGATCCAGCGGGCCTGGGTGATGCCCAGCGCCTGCACGCTCTCGAGCACGAAATGCCGACGCAGCTGCTGCGTATCGAGCCCGGTCGGGGCAAACGGCGGATCGAGTTTCGCCAGCACGCGCTCGGCAAGGTCGTACACGCGCTGGAAGCGCTCGCGCCGCGTCACCATCAAGTCGCCCAGCGCGAACCACGCCTCCAGCCAGCGCTTCTCTGGCTTCCATTCCCACCAGCCGGACACACCGCGGTCCTCGCGCGGGAAATCCGAGGCCAGTACCGGGCCACCGTCGCGGATGCGCGCGAGCAATGCGTCCATGGCCGGCTTGTGCTCACGATGCATGCGTTCGGCGTGGCGGTGCGCCCAATGGCTGCCGCGTTCGCGCCAGGCACGGTGCGCGGCCAGATCGCGTGCGGCGACGAAACAGGCCTCGTGCGCCCAGCATTCGGCGACCCGGCCGTCGGCCAGCGCCTCGTCCAGCCATGCCGCCGGGTAATCGCCCAGTCGCGAATGCAGCACCAGATACGGGCTGCGCGCGACCACGTGGATGGAATCGATCTGCAGCAGGCGCATGCGTTCGATGCTCGCCACCAGGCCGTCGCGCGACGGGCGCCCACGCGGCGCCTGCAGCAAACCCTGGGCATGCAGCTGCAGCGCGCGCGCCTGCGACGGCTGCAAGGTGATGGCGCCAGCTGAAGCGGCGTTCAACGGCGTGCCGCTTTCACGATGTCTCGACACGAATATTGCGGCGACATTTACACAGCCTTTGCTAGCGTCTTGGGCAGGCTTCATCGGCAGCGTCCTCCGACGCCACCAAGGGGGCCCGCATTCCTTCCGAACATTCTGGCATGGAGTAACGATGATGAAATCTTGCAAAGCATGGTTGCCTGCACTCGCCGCCGGCGCACTGTTTTTCGCCGGAGCATCCTTCGCCCAGGACAACGCTGGCCAGACCCCGGCACCCATCGTGACCGTGCGCAGCGTCCCGCCTGCGGCGCCGAAGATCGGGACGCCGCCGCCGTTCAACCAGCTTTCCGGCGGCAGCAAATGGATCACCCAGGAGCAGGCCGAAGCCTATCCGCCGCTGGCCAACGACTTCCTCGATGCCAGCCACGGTGCTGAGCGAATCAACAAGACGCAATACGAAGCGTGGGTGAAACAGATCCAGTAAAGCTTCGAGCATCGAACCGGCCGCATCAATGCGGCCGGTTTTCGTTCGGGCGATGCTTCCCAGCGCCCGCTAAGGGCAGGGAGACGCTTTCGGTGATTCCATGCGGCTGATCCACAAACGACGGCCGCGCATGACCTAGACTCCACGTACACCCGTGCGATGGAGTCGCCATGAAGCACCTTCGCCTGCTCCTGCTGGCTGGCGTGCTCGCCACCGGCATCTGCCATGCGCAGAACCCCGACCCGATGGACATCCGCGCCTGCACCGCGATCGAGAGCGATGCGCAACGGCTGGCCTGCTACGACCGCGCCACCGGGCGCGACCGGTTGCCCGCCGCGCAGAAACGCACGGACCAGACGCCCGCAGCGGACACCAGCGTGTTCTCGCACGACCGGCAGGTTGCCGTGGTCGACGCATCCGCGCCGGCCAAGGTATCGAAGCCACTTTCGCTGCTGGACAGCCGCTGGGAGCTGTCGCCGGAGAGCAAGCTCGGCACCTTCAACCTGCGCGGCTACCAGCCGGTGTACGCACTGCCGCTGTTCGCCACCAGTAATCAGAACAACAGGCCACAAAGCCCCAATCCGAACAACACCGTACCAACGCCACAGCAGTTGCAGAACGTCGAAGGCAAGTTCCAGCTCAGCCTCAAGACCAAGGTCTGGCAGGGCGTATTCGGCAGCGCCGGCGACCTGTGGTTGGGCTATACGCAGAGCTCGCGCTGGCAGGTCTACAACGCCGCGATCTCGCGTCCGTTCCGCGAGACCGACTACGAACCGGAGGCATTGCTGGTGTTCGACGCGCACTACCGGCTGCTGGGCTGGGAGGGCCGGCTGCTCGGCATCGGCGTTAACCACCAGTCCAACGGACGCAGCGATCCGCTGTCGCGCAGCTGGAACCGGGTCATCGCCGACTTCGGTTTCGAGCGCCCTGGCTGGACCATCATGTTCCGCCCGTGGTGGCGCATTCCCGAGGCGCGCCGCAACGACGACAACCCGGATATCAGCAACTACATGGGTCGCGCCAGCATGCAGATCGTCCATGAATGGCACGGACAGGAGTTCGGCATGATGCTGCGCCACTCGCTGCGCGGCGGCAGCCAGAGCCACGGCGCCGCGCGTTTCACCTGGAGTTTCCCCGTCGCCGGCAACGTGCGCGGTTACATGGAGCTGTTCAAGGGCTACGGCGAAAGCCTGATCGACTACAACCACAATGCCACGTACTTCGGCGTGGGCGTGTCGCTGCTCGACTGGTACTGAACCCGTCGGCACGACCGGTGCGCCACTGGAGGCAGCCCATGAGCAACCCGCTTGCAATCCGCCCCGTGACCGCTGCCGACCATGCCGCGTGGAGGCCACTGTGGGATGGCTACAACGCGTTCTATGGCCGCAGCGGCCGCACCGCCCTGCCGGAAACGATCACCCGCACCACCTGGGCGCGCTTCCTCGACCCGGCCGAGCCGGTGCATGGGCTGGTGGCCGAACGCGACGGCGTGCTGCTGGGGCTGGCGCACTACCTGTTCCACCGCAGCACGATCCAGGTCGAACCCAACTGCTACCTGCAGGACCTGTTCACCGCGACCGAGGCACGCGGGCTTGGCGTCGGGCGCGCCCTGATCGAGCGCGTCTACGAACTCGCCCAATCGGCGGGCGCGCCGCGCGTGTACTGGCAAACCCACGAAAGCAACGCCACGGCCATGCGGCTCTACGACCAGGTGGCCGAGAAATCGGGCTTCGTGGTCTACCGCAAGCTGTTCTGACACCGCCGCACGCGGCGGCCATGCCCGAACGGACCCGCGCGCTGACCAGCCCAAACCTGACTTGACCTGTCGGCGAGCTTGCCCGGCCAGAAACAACGACGCCGCCTGACCGGCGGCGTCGCAACCCACGATGGCAATCCCCCGGCGTCCCTGCCGGGTCGTGCGTCAGTGGTGATGACCACCCGCGCCGTGTACGTGGCCATGCGACAGTTCTTCCTCGCTGGCTTCGCGCACACCCGTCACCTCGATGGCAAAGTGCAGCGGCTTGCCGGCCAGCGGATGATTGCCGTCGATGTGCACCTTGTCGCCATCGACCTTGGTCACGGTGACGTTGATCACGCCCTGCGGGCCGTGGCCCTGGAACTGCATGCCAGGCTGGATGTCAGCCACGCCTTGGAATGCCTCGCGCGGCACTTCCTGCACCAGTTCCTCGTGGCGCACGCCGTAGCCTTCCTCCGGTGTGACGTGGGCATCGAACTTGTCGCCTGCCTCGCGGCCTTCCATCTGCTTCTCCAGGCCCGGCACGATGTGGCCATGGCCGTGCAGGTAGGCCAGCGGCTCGCGGCCGTCCGAGCTGTCGACGACCTGGCCCTGGTCATCGGTCAGCGTGTAGTGGAAGGTGACGGCGGCGTTCTTGGCGATCTGCATGGACAGGTTCCGGCGGGGATGAAAGGGCCGGTTTCCACCGGCGCGGGCCGATAAGCCTAGCAGATGGAGACTTTGCGATACTCCGCGCATGAAACCTGTCCTCCGCGTCGCCGCACTGCTCTACCCGTTGATCCTGCTCTGCGCCACGCCGCCAACGACGGTGCATGCAGCCACACTTCCCGCGCCCCGGGAGCCGCATTCGCTGGCGGCGCAGATCGACGCGATCATCGACCAGCCACGCTACGCCGCCGCCGACTGGGGCATCGCGGTCGTGTCGCTGGACAGCGGTCGCACCGTGTACGGACACCGATCCGGTAAGCTGTTCGAACCTGCCTCTACCGCCAAGCTGTTCACTGCGGCATTGACGCTGGACACGCTCGACCCGCAGGCGCGCATCCCCACGCGTCTGCTCTCGGCCGCGCCCATTCGCCACGGCACGCTCGCCGGCCCGCTGCTGCTGTACGGCATGGGCGACCCCACGCTGGGCACGCCCGCCGCCAATCCCGGCTGGGCGGACGACCTCGCGGCGCAACTGGCTGCACGCGGCATTCGTGTCGTGCGCGGCGACCTGGTTGCCGACACCACGTATTTCTCCGGCCCTTCGCTGGGCAACGGCTGGGAGGCCAGCGACCTGCTGGGCTGGTTCGCCGCGCCCGCCTGCGCACTGACCGTGCACGAAAACACCGTGGCGCTGACGCTGGCACCCGGCCGTGCCGCCGGCCGACCGGTACGCCTGGATTTCACGCCGTCGGTGGCGACGCCGCCGCTGGTGGGCACGCTCGCCACGGCGCCGGCGCACACGCCCGACGACATCAACCTCTATCGCCTGCCCGGCGACACGCTGCTGCACGCCTTCGGCAGCATCGCCGTCGGCACGCCGGCGCGGACCTACCGCCTGGCCATTCCCGACCCGGCCCGCCAGGCGGGCGAGGAATTGCGCGCGGCGATGCGACGCCACGGCATCCGGCTGGCCGGCAAACTGCGCGTGCTTGCCTGGCCGGAGCGCGACGACGCACTGCGGACCAACGCACGGGCGCTGGCCGAGGTGCTGTCGCCACCCGTGAGCGACATCCTCACCCAGGGCCTCAAGCGCTCGCAGAACCTCTACCTGCAGAACCTGCTGCAACTCGACGGCGTCAGCGCGAAGGCCGCGGCGGCGAACCAGCCCGATGCGCCCAGCGGCTTCCTGAGCAGCGAAGCCTGGGGACTGCGTGCGTTGCACGCGTTGCTGGAGCGCATCGGGATCGCGCCGTCGTCGGTGCTGATGGAGGAAGGCAGCGGCCTGTCGCGCGGCGACCTGGTCACGCCCGCGGCCATGGCGCAGCTGCTGCAATACATCGCCGCGCAACCGTGGTCATCCATGCTGCGCGGCATGCTGCCGCTGGCCGGCGTGGACGGCACGCTGGAATGGCGCATGCGCGACGGCCCGGCCACCGACAAGGTGCACGCCAAGACCGGCAGCATGACCTACGTGCACAGCCTGGCCGGCTATGCCACCACCGCCGACGGCCAGCGGCTGGCGTTCGTGATCATGCTCAACAACTACGACCGCGGCGAAGGCGAGCCGGGCGCCGACCGCGACATCGATGCCATCGTGCAGTTGCTGGCCGGCTGGCACGGCAGCGATTGAGCCGGCTCATGCTCTCAGCAGGCGGGCCAGCTCCTTGCCGATCTTTTCCGGCGTGTCGGTGGGCGC